>JAYTQX010000459.1:0-4673 GCA_043746455.1 Pseudomonadota bacterium | reverse complement strand
GTAGCCAGCGACCGATAATCGCTTCGGATTCGCCGCCCTGATTGCCCGGCACCCAGCGCGAATACACGTCGGCCGTGTCGATCAGGTTGAAACCCGCATCGACGAACGCATCGAGCAGCGCGAATGAGGTTTTCTCGTCCGCCGTCCAGCCGAACACATTGCCGCCGAACGCGATCGGTGCGATGTTCAGTGGCGAATTGCCGAGTTTGCGCAGCTGCATGGACAAGCCTCGTGCGTCGGGTCAGCAGACAATCTGGGCGCCGGGCAGAACTTCAACCACCATGATAACCCACGCACTGGCCACGTGGACGCGCTGACTCGGCACGCCTGCATCCAAATCCCTTGCGGCTACGTATTCGTTGATCGTAGGCCGCACAATGCCGCCAGCACGTATGACAGCCATGCACCAGCGCTGCAAAAGACATTCGACCCATCTTCGCCATTCGCTCCGTATGGCGGCGCTGGCGATTGCGGTCTTCTTGAACGCCGCGGCCGCATCCGCGGCCGTGCACTACACGGGAGAAGCAACGGCCAGGAATGGCTCGGTCCTGTATCGCGAATCACACTGGCTCTACCAGGACAACCACATCAATACGCGCCTGGTGCTGTATACCTGCCCCGACGGCAAGGCCTTCGCACGCAAGACCGTCTCGGATCGGCCGAATGCACAGGCCCCGGATTTCCAGTTCGACGATGGGCGCGACGGTTTCAGTGAAGGCGTTCGCAGCGCGGACGGCAAGCGTCATGTGTTCGTGCGCGCTCTTGCCAATGCCCCCGAGCAAAGTGCCCCGTTCGATACTGTGAGCGACACCGTGATCGACGCGGGTTTCGACACTTTCGTGCGCGCGCATTGGGATGCGCTGGCCGCTACTTCGGCATTGCCGATTTTCTTTGTCGTGCCGGGCCGGCTTGCGCCGCTGGGTTTCAGCGTGCGCCGTATCGGCGACGAACGTATCGACGGCCGCGAAGCGCGGCGCTTCCGCCTTGTGCTGGCGCGCTGGTACGGCGGATTCCTGCCGCATATCGATGTCGCCTACGACACGGTGACGCGCAACTTGCTGCGTTATGAAGGCATCGGCAATATTCGCGGCGCGGACGCCCGCAATCTCGATGTGCGCATCGATTTTCCCGCCAGCGCGCGCAGCGACGGCGCCAGCGACGCGGACATTGCCGCAGCCGCGGCCACGCCACTGAACGGCACCTGCCGGCTGCTGCCATGAAGCCGCGCGCGAAAGATTTTGCGCCTGCTGCCGATCTTGGTCTGCTATGGCCGATTGCATCGTCGGGGAATCGTGCTGCGCCCAACCCGAACGCTCCCCGGCTAGGAGAAAGTCCATCGTGGTCCGCACCTACCTCTATTTCAACGCCGCGATCTACCTGCTGTTCGCCGCATGGTGCACCTTGGCGCCGGTCGAAACGGCGCAGCAGGTCGGTTATGCGGCCCTGTCGCACTCCGGCATCTCGGAATATCTGGTCGTCTACGGCGGCATTGAACTCGGGCTGGCCCTGCTCTTCTTCCACTGCGCGCGCAGCGGTGAGGAACGCTTCGGACTGCGCCTCGCGCTCGCGCTGTACGTTCCGATCGTGCTCTATCGCTGGACGACGCTGGCCTGGTTATGGCCCGTGGCGACTACGACCCTGGCGGTCGGTACGCTCGAGACTCTCCTGCTCCTGCTCGCTATGCTACTGTGGCAGCGCTCATGGGCAAGGATTTCTCTTTGAACACGCACTGCCGCTGTCATACGATGCGCGGACCGGGATACAAGGAGACGGCTGCATGACCGATGCGACACTGACCGATCAAGAGCGTTTGCGCGATCTGCTCGGCGCGATCGCGAACGGCGACAGCGGCGCCTTCGAGCAGTTGTATCGATCGACCTCGGCGAAACTGTTCGGCATCTGCCTGCGCATCCTGCCGCAGCGTGGCGATGCGGAAGATGTGTTGCAGGAGGTCTTCACCACGATCTGGCGCAAGGCTGCGCAGTACGATGCGGCACTCGCCAGTCCGATCACCTGGCTGGCGATGCTCGCGCGCAATCGCGCGATCGACAAGTTGCGCGCCAGCGCCAACGAACGCCAGGCTGCGCCGATCGATCTGGCCGAAGAGGTAAGCGATCCCGCGCCCTCGCCGGCCAAAGCGACCGAGCTCGGCGATGATCGTCAGCGTCTGAATTCCTGCATGGATCAACTTGAAGCGCAGCGCAGCAAGCTGATCCGCATCGCCTTCTTCGACGGCGCCACCTACGAAGAACTTGCGGCGCGCTGCGGCTCTCCGCTGGGCACGGTGAAAAGCTGGATCCGGCGCGGTCTGGCGCAGCTCAAAGCGTGCCTCGAACGATGAACACGAACGCTTCCGACATGTTCCGCGAACCGCCCGAAGGTGCCCTCACCGCGGCCGAATACGTACTCGGCGTGCTCGACGCGGCCAGTCGCCGCGCCGCGCAACTACGCCTCGCGCGCGAACCCACGTTCGCTTCCGACGTGGCGGCATGGCAGTCGCGTCTGGCGCCGCTAATCGAAGAAATCGTACCGGTGCCGGCGCCGCTGAGTCTGTGGCCGCGCATCGCGACCGCTGCGGGTATCCAGAACCGTGCGACGCCGGCAACCCGCGCGCCACAATCCGATGATGGGTCATTTCTGCAAAGCCTGCGCTTCTGGCGCTGGCTCAGCGCGGGCGCCTTTACCGCAGCCGCTGCGAGTCTGGCCGCGCTGTTCTTCGCCGCGCATGCGCCACAGCCGATACCTGTGCCGCAGCCCGGGCAAGAGCTGGTCGCCACGATGGCGCAGGACGACGGCAAAGCCCTGTTCGTCGCGACCATCGATCCGCAGAGCGGCAAACTCGTGGTGCTGCCGATCTCCGTCGTGATTCCGGCCGGACGCGTCGCCGAATTGTGGCTGATTCCGCCGGGCGACGTGCCCCATTCGCTGGGTCTGCTCGATCCGCAGCGCGCGCAGCCGGTTTCGGTGCCCGCGAATCTGCGCGCGGCGCTCGGTCCGAAGTCGATAGTCGCCGTTACGGTCGAACCGCCGGGCGGTGCGCCGGGTGGCAAGCCGAGCGGACCGATTATCGCCAAGGGTGAAATCGCTTTGCTCTGAGCAAGTATGGGGATGACCCGAGGAGTCCTGCGCGGACTCTTTGGGTACAACAACAGGTCAACCAGGCTTGGCGCGCGTCCGGCGCGTCAACATCGTCCACTGCATCCGAACGGCGCTGCGCTGCGTATCTTCACACGCAACCACATGTGGAGTCTTGCGGATGAACCACGAATCGAACCTCGTTTTGAAAGCGCCGGAGCTGGCGCCTGTGCGCGCGAGCGCGCTGGCAAGCGCGGTGGCACGCTGGTTCGACAGTTCGATCGAGTCCCAAGGCGACGCACAGACGGATGCACAAGACGATCGCATCGACTGGCCGCGCGCGATCCCGTTTATCGCTATGCATGTCGCCTGCATCGGCGTGATCTGGGTCGGCGTTTCGGGCTTTGCGCTCGCCGTCGCGGCGGCGCTCTATGCGATCCGCATGTTCGCCTTGACCGGCTTCTATCATCGCTATTTCGCGCACCGGACCTTCCGCGCCTCGCGCCCCGTGCAATTCGCGTTCGCCCTGATCGGCAGCACGAGTGTGCAGCGCGGGCCGTTGTGGTGGGCCGCGCACCATCGCAATCATCACCGTCACGCAGATACCGAGCGCGATCTGCACTCGCCGCGGCGCGGATTTGTCTGGAGCCACATGGGCTGGTTCCTGACCCGCCGTGGCTTCCGCACAGACTGGTCGGTGATTGCCGATCTCGCGCGCTACCCCGAACTACGCGTGCTAGATCGCTTCGATATCCTCACGCCTGTCCTGCTCGCTACCGGGCTGTTTTTTCTCGGCCGCTGGCTCGGCCACGCGCACCCCGAACTCGACACCAACGGGCCACAGCTGCTGATCTGGGGATTCTTCGTCTCCACCGTCGTGCTGTTCCATGCGACGGTGACCATCAACTCGCTGGCCCACCGCTACGGCAGCCGCCGCTATACGACGCGCGACGCCAGCCGCAACAACTGGCTGCTCGCGCTGATCACGTTCGGCGAAGGTTGGCACAACAACCATCATTTTTTCCCCGGCGCCGCGCGACAGGGTTTCAAGTGGTGGGAAATCGACATCACCTACTACACATTGCGCCTGCTTGCGCTGGGTGGCATCGTGCACGGCCTGAAACCCGTGCCGGCGTGGGTTCACTCCCGCACGGAGCGCTGACACATGCGCATCGGTGTGATCGGTTCGGGCATTGCGGGACTTGCCAGCGCATGGCTGCTTTCGCGCCAGCACGAGGTCGTGCTGTTCGAGGCCAATGCGGCTCTCGGCGGCCACACGCAGACGCACGCCGTCGAGATCGCCGGTAGCAAAGTCGCGGTGGACACCGGTTTCATCGTGTTCAATCCGTGCAACTATCCGTTGTTGACCAAGCTGTTCACGGAACTGGGGGTCGTCTCGAAACCTACGACGATGAGCTTTTCCGTGCACGACGCGCGCAACGGACTGGAATACAACGCCAACAATCTTGGCGGCCTATTCTGTCAGCCGCGCAATCTGTTCGATGCCGCGTTCTGGCGCATGCTCAAGGATATCCGCCGCTTCTATCGCAGCGCGCCGGCCCTGCTCGACGACAGCCAACCCAACTGGACCGTGGGCG
>JAYTQX010000458.1:0-6105 GCA_043746455.1 Pseudomonadota bacterium | reverse complement strand
GGCGGCAATGCCGAGAAATTCCGCGAGCCGTCGCCGTTGTTCCTCCGGCTGCGCGACAAAGGTTTCATAGTCGAGATCGAAGATTTCGATCGCCAGCGTACGGCGCCAGTGGGCGATCAGCGGCTTGCAGCTTTTTTCCACTTCGGCGATCGCCGAAAAATCATAGGTGAAGCCAAGATCCGCGTGGGCAAAATGCTGCATCCACAGCGACAGCGCCGTGTCGCGCGCGGCGCGCCGGCAATGAATGAACTTCGCATTCGGGAACAGCGCCGCGATGAAATCGAGATAGCGGAAATTGAGCGGATTCTTGTCGATATAGAAACGCGCGGGCGTGTCGTCGCGGCGCAGCTGCTTGCGGATGAAAGTCGCGACTCCGGCCAGTGCTGCCGGGTCGCGAAGCTTGTCCTGTCCCGCGAGATGGGCATACAGCGTTGAGATCCAGTCGAGCTCGCCGCGATCGCGTACGCCGGCCTCGCGTGCCAGCGTGCTGGCAACCAGCGTCGTACCCGTGCGCGGCAGGCCGACGATGAACACCGGCACGAAATTCTCGCTGGCAGGCAGTGCCGGCAACCGCAGGGCATGCAGACGCGATTCGATCGAACGCCGCCAGTTGTCGCTGCGCCAGGTCGTCGTGGCGCGTTCGCGCGCGTTGGCCTCGCGCAATACCAGCGCGGCGTTCGCGTAGTCGCCGACGTCATCGAGCGCCTTGCCCAGCGCGAAGCCGGCGCACGCGCGCGCCTCCGCTTCCAGCGTCGGGCTCGACCAGCCGGAGCGAAAGCGTTCGACGTCGGTATCGGCTCGATCCACATAGCGCCGGCAATAGGCCAGGCGCAGCCACGCAGCGCTTTGCGTCGGATCGTGATCGAGCGTCGAGCGCAGCGTCGCGGCGGCTTCGTCGAAATGACCCAGGGCGAGTTCGACATCACCGGCGCGCGACTCGATGCGCGCATCCTGCGGCCAGCGGCGCCGCGCCTCACGCACGATTGGTAAAGCTTGGGTAAATGCGGCGCATTCGATCAGAAAGCCGATCGCTCCCAGGGCGCCTTCCGCATCGAATTGCGCACTGTTCCACAAAGCGGTAACCACATCCGCGGCCGCCAACAAGCGCCCTTCGTCGCGCAGCATGGTCGCCAGCGAGTAGCTCGCATCGCGATGTGCAGGCTGACGGCGCAGCACGCCGCGCAGTTCGCGCTCGGCCTCGTCGATGGCGCCGCACATGCGCAGCGCATTGCCGCGCCAATAACGCAGCTCGATCGCGTCGGGGAAGCGGGCAAGCGCAATGTCGAGCAGGGGGCCGGCGGTCGGTGCATGACCGCTGCGTACCAGCAGGGTGGCGAGTTGGCAGCAGGTATCGACACTGGGCGCAAGCGCATCGACACGTGCGCGCAGGGATGCGTCTGCCGCGGCGGTACCGCGCCGTTGCGCATCGGCGATGAATTCGGCGACCAGGGTCTGTGGATCGATGGCGGTCATGCGCGGCCGAATCCGTTCAATAGCCGGCGGGCAGATAGCCGAAGCGCTGCATCTGTTCGCGGTGGCTGGCGATGACGCGATTCACTTGCGCGCGCGTGAGCGCCTCGCGCCACTGATTGCTGCGCCCGGCGCGGAAAAAATGCTTGCCCTTGATCGGTACTTCGACAAAACCGTCGCGTTTCTCCATGCCCGCCAGCGATTGGAAGTTCGCATGCCCGATCGCGCGCTCGACGCGGCCGCGGTCGGCATCCAGTCCGACCAGTCGCGCCACCTTGCCGAATCCCCTGGCGGGCTTGTCCAGCAGATCCTCGTAGCGCAGGAGCAAAATGCGCGGGCCCTCCATGGCGGCCCAGCTGCGCACATGCTGCGACCACGAGCCGAGGAATTCGGAGGTAAACGACCCACTGTTTTCGGTGGCGGCGCGCGCGTCGCCAAGGTAGTCGATCGCCGCGTCGATGCCGATCGCGAAGTGATGCGACATGCTGATCGCCACGTCGAGTGGGTTGCGCACGACGTAGATGGCGCCGGCCGTCACTTGCGGCGTGTGCAGCGGTACGCCGTCGAGCGCACCGGCCATGCTGTGGGTTTTCACGAATACGGTTTTCGGCGCCGCCGCGGCGATCGCTGCGTGCACTTGTGGGCGCAATGCGCACAATTGCTCAAAATCCAGTTCTATACTCGGGCGCCCGGCAATCTTCGAATACAGTTCCGGGTCCGCCTCCAGGGCGCCGTATTTCGGCAAATCCGCGAGCGCCACGGGTGCCGGCCGGTTCGCGACCAGGTTGGCGAGAAACGCGCGCAACCAAGTGTTGCCGGATTTCGGATATGAGGCTAGCCAGACGATATTTCCCATCGTGACGTAAGTCAAACCGGATTCGCGGAGAACGGCGGCAGGTCCAGCGCAGCACGCAGGGGATCCAGCAGACTGCCGTAACGTGGTGCGCGCGCGGTATCGCGGCGCAAGGGCTCGCGCACCTGCATGGCACTCGGCGTATGTACATCCCGTTCGGTCAAGTGGAAGTCCAGGCAGGCCGGTTCGAAGGGCAAATCGCAGAACGCAAGCAGGCTGCGAATATTCGTCTCCGGGTCGGCGATCAATTCCTCATAGATATTTTCGCGCACGCGCGTCGGATGCAGTTCGCGCCAATGCTTCGCCGCCCGATCGAAATCGCGCCAGGTGGCCGCAAGGTCGGTAAACGTGCGCGTGTATTCGTTATTCGCCAGATGCTGGCGGTAGCACGAGAGGCACGTTTCCAGCGGGTCGCGGCGGCCGATGATGATGCGCGCTGCGGGCAGCATGGCCAATGCCGCGCCGACATAAAGCCAGTTGCTCGGCATTTTGTCGGTGAAACGCGGATGGGTTTTTCGCCAACGCGCGGTGCGTTCGAGATAGCGGCGCCCCAAACGCTCCCAGTCTTGTGGCTGCATGGAGTTGATGAACTGCGGGAACGGCTTGCCTCGGCGTTGCGATTCTTCGGTGAGTACCAGCGGCAGGTCGGCCAACTCCCCGCCGCCGGCGACCTGCGAGTGCGAGGCCAGCACCTGCTCGACCAAGGTCGAACCCGAGCGCGGCATGCTGACGATGAAGATCACCTCGTGGCCTAGCGGTTCGGCGGCGCCGACACGCGGCGGCGTGAAGGCGTTGAGGATCGCGGCGACGCGGGCGGCGTAAGCGGGTGCATCCCAGCGTTTGCGTGCACGCACGATCGCGTGCGCCCGGGCGAGCGCCGACAGCGAGTCGGCGTAGAGTCCGCGTTCGTCGAACGCCTTGGCGAGTGCAAAGCCCATCGCGACGCGATCGTCGTCCGTCGCGCCGGGATGCTTTAACGCGCGGCGCAGGCGCACGACATCGTCGTCGTCGAAGCGCTGTGTCTTGATGTCGGCCAGACCCCACCAGGACATACCCGCGTGTGGTTGCTGCGCGATCGCCGCGCGGTATTCCGCAACGGCCTCTTCTATGCGCCCCTCGGCGCGAAACATGTCGCCGAGAATTGCGCGCGCGCCGACGGCCAGATCCGGCGACAGCGCCAATGCGTGGCGCAACGCCGCCGCCGATTCGTCCACCTGCATGCTGCGCATCAGGACGAGCCCGAGGTTGAACCAGGCGGTAGTCAGCTTGGGATCGAGTGCGCAGGCACGGCGCAAGGTTATGATCGCCTCGTCGTAGCGATTCGCTTCAATCAGCGCGGAGCCGAGCGTGTTCAGATACAACGCATCGTCCGGGCGCAAAGCGATCGCCTGCTGCAGGGTGACGATCGCGGAACGAAAATCGCCGCGCAGGCTTTGCACACCTGCGAGCAGACGCAACACCTCCGGGTGATTCGGATACAAGGCCAAAAGACCGATGATCTGGAGATCGGCGTCCGCCACGCGGCCCAGGTTGAGCGCCTGTGCGGCCGCAACGGCGCTGCGCGCGGCGGCGGGCGACAGGCCATGCAAGCGCGACCCGAGTGGCAGGGTCTCGGGTATCTTCATCGTATGCGCGAATCCAGATTCGCTTCCCATAGCAGATACGTCGAGACGATGTACTTGTCGTTGGAGATCGGCTTGAGGCCGGCATGCTGGAACATCCAGTACGGCGGAAATATCAGCAACCTCCCGGCGCGCGCCGATACCTTGACGCCGAGATCGGGAAATTCGGTTTCGCCGCCTTCGGCGACATCGTTCAGATACCAGAGAAACACGAGATAGCGGCTCGAATGCGCATCGGCCGCATCGAAGTGCGGCTGAAAGCGGTCGTCGGAATCGTGGCGATAGCGTTTGATGCGCAGATCTTCAAGCCGCGGGCGCGTCGGTACCGGCAAGGTCATCGGCAGGCGTGCGTTGTACTCCGCGAGATAGCGATCGATCTGCGCATAGAAAAAGCCCATGAAGGCCTTGTCGACATGTGGTTGAATATTCAGTTCGACCCATGCGCTCTGATCCAGCACGCCGCTGTGGCCGCGCCCGTTGCTTGAATGGAACTGAGCCATTTTATGGAAGGAATCGAGCATCTGCGCGCAGAATGCCGCGGGCAGCGCCGCATCGAACCAGCGCACGTAATTGCGTACGTCCAGAAGCGGACGATCGGACGCAGTTTCAATTGTCATAGCCGAATCGTTGCAGCATGGGTTGCAGGGTCGGTAACACCGGTTCGAAGTAGCGATGATAACGGCGCCAGCGATCGACCGCCTTTTTGTTGGGCGGCTCGATGACCTGGTTGTAGCTTGGTGTGGAGATGAAACCCTTTTCGCGCGCGTGCTGATCGAAGCGCCTCAGCGGAGCGGCATCGTCGAGATCGAGAAAGTCGCCGATGCGCTGCACATTGCCGGCGAAGTCGTCGAGCAGATCCTCGTAGCGTGAATGGATCAGGCGCGGATTGAGCAGCTGCGCGTGGTGAGTCCAGAATTCCATGGCCATGACGTAGCCTTGCGCAAGGCGCTCCAGGCTCGAGCAAAGCACTGCGAACGTGTTCGAATTGAAGTGCTGCATGTAATTGGAAAGGATCACATCGCAAGGATGGCGCATGGCGAGAATGATCGGCGCGTTCGGAAACAACCGGTTGATCAGCGGCAGACGCAGCATGTTCAGCGGGTTCTTGTCGACCAGCCGCTGGCCGTCCTTGCGCGGTGCGACTCTGGCGGTGAGGCTCCAGTAAAGGTTGCGCAGCTCCTCGCATTGTAGCGCGCTCAGCTTGCCCAGATCGTAAGGATAGACGCAGCCGAACGAACTCATGCGTTCGACCAGCATATGCAGGAACGCGCGTTCGTCCATGGCTTGCAGGGCGGGGTGCGCGTCGAGCATCTGCTCCAGCATGGTCGTTCCCGAGCGTGGAAAACCGACGATGAAAATCGGCGAGTCCTGCATGGCGGGAGCGCGAAGGTCCGGCCATGCCGCGCGCGCGTCGGCGCTCACCCATTTCGTCGCGGTATGCAGCGGCTGCACATCGGGTTCGAGCAGCTCCGGCAGCGATCCGCGCACCAGTTCGATCTGCAGTTCGTGCGCCTGCGCAAGGGCGCGCATGGTCGCATCGGCATCGCCTTGCCTGTCGCAGACTTTGGCGAGGGAAAAATACAGGTTGTCCTGACGCCAGATATTGCCCTCCGTGCCTGGACGCGCGCGGATACGCCGTTGTTCGGCGATCATCTCCTCGACGATGGCACGCGCCTGTGCGGGATCCTTTTCGCGCATGGCCAACGTGGTGCGCGCAGCGAGTATTTCCTGGCTCAGCGCGGGCTCTTGCGCCGCTGAGGACGCGGGCAGGCGCGCGAGCATTGCGCGCGCCTCGTCGAGCCGGTTGACGCGTTCGAACATCGTGGACAGATGGGCAATCACGCGCAGGTTGTTCGGATTCTCCCGCAACAGGCGTTCGAAGATGCGCGTGCCTTCTTCGGCATCGCCGAAGTGGGTCATCAGGATCGCCAGCTCCAGTGCGAGATCGTCAGGCAGATCGGTCCAACCGCGCCATGGCTCGAGCAAACGCTCGGCACGGTCGCGGCTGTCCAGGGCAAAGCACATTTGCGCGGCATAGATGCGCGCCTCGGGTGAGGCAGGATCGATCTCATGCGCCTGCAGAAAACGATCGCGCGCCTGCGGATACAGGCCACGTTCGAGGAACAACAGGCCCAGGTTCATCGCCGCGACGTAGTCGTG
>JAYTQX010000457.1:0-4010 GCA_043746455.1 Pseudomonadota bacterium | reverse complement strand
AGCTGGCCTTCGTAGATCTGCGCGCCTTCGTCGATCAGCAGGCGGCCGCGCTCCTGCAGACTGACCAGCGAATACGCGGGCGCCATGCCGGTGCCGTTGGAAATCATCACGCCGTTCTGGCGCTTGGCGATCGCGCCTTCCGCGCGCGGGCCGTAGTGATCGAAGACGTGGAACAGCAGGCCGGTGCCCGCGGTGACCGTACGGAACTCGGTCTGGAAGCCGATCAGTCCGCGCGCGGGAATAATGTATTCAAGGCGCACGCGACCGCGTCCGTCCGGTTCCATATTCTTGAGCTGACCCTTGCGCGTGCCGAGGCGCTCCATCACGCCGCCCTGGAACTGTTCTTCCATATCGACGACGAGCTGTTCATAGGGCTCGTGGATTTCGCCGTCGACTTCCTTGAGGATCACTTCCGGGCGCGACACCGCCAATTCGTAGCCTTCGCGGCGCATGGTCTCGATCAACACGGACAGATGCAGTTCGCCGCGGCCGGAGACCTTGAACTTGTCCGGGTCTTCGGTTTCTTCCACGCGCAGCGCAACGTTGTGCAGCACTTCGCGCATCAGCCGCTCGCGGATCTGGCGGCTGGTCATGAACCTGCTTTCCTTGCCGCAGAACGGAGAATTGTTGACCTGGAAGGTCATGCTGATCGTGGGTTCGTCCACGGTCATTGCCGGCAGCGCCTCAGGCGCATCGACCGCGCAGAGGGTGTCGGAAATGCTCAAGGCCTCGATGCCGGAAATCGCGACGATGTCGCCGGCTTCGGCTTCGGGCACTTCGCGACGTTCCAGACCCATGAAGCCCAGTACCTGCAGGACGCGGCCCTGGCGCTTCCTGCCATCACGATCGACGATCGCCACCGGCATATTGGTGCGCACCTTGCCACGCTGAATGCGGCCGATGCCGATCAGGCCGACATAGCTGTTGTAGTCCAGCTGCGACAGGCGCATCTGGAACGGGCCGTCCGGATCGACCTGCGGCGCGGGGACGTTCTTCATGATCGACTCGTACAACGGCGTCATGTCGCCTTCGCGCACGTCGGGGTCAAGACTGGCGTAGCCGTGCAGGGCTGAGGCGTACACCACAGGAAAATCGAGTTGTTCGTTGGTCGCGCCGAGGCGATCGAACAGATCAAAGGTCTGATCGAGCACCCAGCCCGGACGCGCGCCCGGGCGATCGACCTTGTTGATCACGACGATCGGCTTGAAACCCATTTGGAACGCTTTCTGGGTGACGAAGCGCGTCTGCGGCATCGGGCCGTCCATCGCGTCGACCAGCAGCAGCACCGAATCGACCATCGACAGCACGCGCTCGACTTCGCCGCCGAAATCCGCGTGTCCCGGCGTATCGACGATATTGATGCGGTTTTCGCGCCAGGTGATCGCCGTATTCTTGGCCAGAATGGTGATGCCGCGTTCCTTTTCCTGGTCGTTGGAGTCCATCACGCGCTCGGCCAGCACGGTGCGCTCGCTGAACGTGCCGGACTGCCGCAGCAGACAGTCGACGAGGGTGGTCTTGCCGTGGTCGACGTGGGCGACGATGGCAATATTGCGCAGATTTTCGATGGACATGGTAATAGACCCGCACTGTTGGCAGGCGCGACAAAGGTGGAAGGCCGCGAATTATACCCGGATTTTTGACCAAATACTGCGGCGCAGCATTGGCTGCTTTCCCTTCTCCCGCCGGGAGAAGGTGGCGCGGAGCGACGGATGAGGGAAGGGCAGTGCAATCTTTACAGCTCGCTGAGGGTTGCTGCGCTTTTCCCTCATCCGCCTTCGGCACCTTCTCCCGGCGGGAGAAGGGAAACGCGCGCTTCAGTTATTATGCGCACCTTAACCGGAGAACTTCATGAGTCAAGACCTGCAAGCCCATATCAAGACCGAGCGTGGCACGATCCATATCCGTTTGTTCCCCGAACATACGCCGCTGACGCTGGCGAATTTCGCCAATCTCGCGCAGCGCAAATTTTACGACGGCTTAAGTTTTCACCGCGTGATTCCGGATTTCATGGTCCAGGGCGGCTGCCCGGAAGGTTCCGGCCGCGGCGGTCCGGGTTATCGTTTCGGCGACGAGTTTGTCCCGACGCTCAAGCACAACAAGCCGGGCGTGCTGTCGATGGCGAACGCGGGGCCGGGCACCAACGGTTCGCAGTTTTTCATTACCCACATAGTCACGCCGTGGCTCGACGGCAAGCACACGGTGTTCGGCGAAGTCATCAGTACCGACGACCAGAAAGTCGTCAACAGCATCCACCAGGGCGACAAGATCGAATCGATCACGATCGTTGGCGATACGTCGGCGCTTTTTGCAAAAGTACAACCGCAGATCGATGAGTGGAATCGCGCGTTGGACGCGCGCTGATCGCGGAGCAGGTTTCAGTTCATCGTTCGCTACACATACTTGGCCCAAGGGGGTGGCCTGCAAGACAAGGAACTCAAGTGACAGTTCGTGCCATTGCGTTTTACTTGCCCCAGTTTCACCCGATTCCCGAAAACGACGCATGGTGGGGCAAGGGCTTCACCGAATGGCGTGGCGTAGCCGCCGCCAAACCCGGCTTCGTCGGTCACTATCAGCCGCGCATTCCCGCGGATCTGGGGTTTTACGATCTGCGCGTACCGGAGACGCGAATGGCGCAGGCTGACATGGCCCGTGCCTATGGTCTGCACGGGTTCTGCTACTACCACTATTGGTTCAATGGCAGACGCTTGCTCGAGCGGCCCTTGAACGAAGTGCTGGCATCCGGCGAACCGGATTTCCCGTTTTGCGTGTGCTGGGCCAACGAAAACTGGACGCGCCGCTGGGACGGGCGCAATCATGAGGTCTTGATCGCGCAGGAATACGGTGGCGATTGGGAAACGCGTTTTATCCGCGATCTGCTGAGCACGCTGGACGATCGACGCTATATCCGCGTCGACGGCCGCCCGCTCATTCTGGTGTATCGCCCCAGTTCGCTGCCGGACCCGGCTGCCGCGGCGAAGATATGGCGGGAAGTGTGCCGTGCCGAAGGTATCGGCGAAATATATCTGGCCAACGTGCACTCATTCGATTTGACCGATCCGCGCGCTATCGGTTACGACGCGGCGGTCGAGTTCCCGCCGATGAACCAGAAGGTGTGGAAGTTCGACAACAAGCACCTGCAATTGCTGGATCCGGCGTTTCGTGGCGACGTAAACAACTACTCGTGGATGGTGGATGGGGCGTTGAAAAGACCCGATCCCGGATACGTGTGGCTGCGTGGCGCATTCCCAGGTTGGGACAACACCCCGCGCGTCGGTCCGCGCGCGCGTATTTTTGCCGGCAACCAGTCGGGTGAATACCAGCGCTGGCTCAGCGAGTTGGTGGAATGGACAAGCCGTCACCGGCGAGACGACGAGCAACTGGTCTTCATCAACGCCTGGAACGAATGGGGCGAGGGCGCCTATCTGGAACCGGATATTTCCAATGGCCACAAGTTTTTGGAGGCGACTCGTTCCGCACTGAATCCGGCTTCCCGCAAGACCGCACACGCGGGCGCGACGAACTCGTTGCATCTTGCAAGAGAATCGTCCGGGCGCAGCTAGGCTGTGTGCGTGACCGCGATCGGCACGATCCATATACACGGACCGACAAATAAAAAAGGCCGCCTTGTTGGCGGCCTTTTTGTCGATGGAACGGGTTCGTGAATCAGTCGTCAGACGCCGGCCAGACGCAGCAGGAACAACAGGATCACGGCGCCGATGATCGACATGATGATACCCGCCGGATGGAACATCGCGCCGTCGGCTGGCTTTTTGATCATGCCACCGATGAAACCACCGATCAGCGAGCCGACGATACCGACGCCCGCGGTCATCCAGAAACCGCTCACACTGTGAAAGAACATGTTCGCGATCCAGCCGACAAAAAAGCCGACGATAACGGACCAGATTAAATGCAACATACTCACCTCCGTTGGTTTTTTGATTGCCAGTTGCGCCTACGCCGGCGACTCCCCCCGATCGACGCGGCGCCAGCTTAGCAAATTCCAACGA
>JAYTQX010000456.1:0-6734 GCA_043746455.1 Pseudomonadota bacterium | reverse complement strand
GCATGCCGATCGACCAACGCCCGCTCGCGATTTTCCTGATGGGCCCGACCGCATCGGGCAAGACGGACCTGGCCTTGCAGCTGGCGGATCGATTCGGCGTGGACTTGATCAGCGTCGATTCGGCGCTGGTCTATCGCGGCATGGATATCGGCACGGCCAAGCCTGATGCCGCGGTGCTGGCGCGCTATCCACATCGTTTGATCGATATTCGCGACCCGCACGATGCGTATTCGGCGGCAGAGTTTCAGATCGATGCACTGCGCGAGATGGCCGCGATCACAGCCGCGGGAAAGATTCCGTTGCTGGTCGGCGGCACCGGTCTGTATTTTCGCGCGCTGCAGTACGGCCTGTCCGATCTGCCCGAAGGCGATGCCGACGTGCGTGCGCAGCTCGCACGCGATGCGCAGGAAAAAGGTTGGCCGGTCCTGCACGCGCGGCTCGGCGAACTCGATCCGGCCGCCGCGGCGCGCATCAAGCCGGGCGATACACAGCGCATCCAGCGCGCGCTCGAAGTGATCGCGCTGACCGGCAAGCCGCTGTCCGCGCAGCAGGGCGGGCTGCGCGAGCGTTTTGCCTACCGCGTGCTGAAACTCGCCTTGTTGCCGCAGGATCGCGCCTTGTTGCACGCGCGTATCGCGCAGCGGCTCGACAGCATGTTCGCCCAGGGTTTTCTCGACGAAGTACGCGATCTGCGTGCGCGTGGCGATCTGCACGCGGATCTGCCGTCGATGCGTGCGGTCGGCTATCGCCAGGTCTGGCGGCAGCTGGATGGCGAATACGATCTGGCCGAATGCCGCGAGCGCGCCATCTTCGCCACACGCCAGTTGGCCAAGCGCCAGATCACCTGGCTGCGCGCGGATCGCGACCCCTGCGCATTCGATCCGTTCGTGGCGAAGCATGCCGAAAAAATCCAGCGCGCGGTCGCCGATTTCCTGGCTTGAGTCCCGCCCGTTCTCTTTTCCTGCGCGTCTGCTCTGGCAAAGACCTGCGCCCGGCTGAGGCGAATCAAGTACTTGCGTGTCCGCTTGGCCGGGGAGTCTGCCAACCGCGCACACCTTGGCCAGTTCGCGGTTTCCCTTGAGAATCGGTTGAAAAGGTATATAATTTCAACATCTTGAACCGGAGCGTTCCCAGCCAAATCTACTTATGGCTGCGCTCTTTTTTGTCGGTTCGCCAGACGTTGTGAAAATGCAAGGAGAACAAGAAATGTCCAAAGGTCAGTCGTTGCAGGATCCTTTCCTGAATGCGTTGCGCCGCGAGCGCGTGCCGGTTTCGATCTATCTCGTGAATGGCATCAAGCTGCAGGGCACGGTCGAGTCGTTCGATCAGTTCGTCGTTCTGTTGCGCAATACGGTCAGCCAGATGGTCTATAAGCACGCGATTTCCACGATCGTGCCGAGCCGCAATGTGCGCATCGGACCGGAAAACGGGCACGCCGCAACCGCGGGCGCGGAAACCGAGGCCAGCGAAGGGTGATTTCCCCTGTTTGAGCGTTCCCGCAAAGGCGCGCGCGCGTTGCTGCTGCAGCCGCGCTGGGTTGGCGAAACTTATGTCGACGGACTCGATGAATTCGGCGAGCTTGCGCGTTCAGCGGGCGCAACCGTCGTTGGTTCGCTGAATGCGCGCATCGAGAAACCGAATCCGAAATTCTTCGTCGGCAGCGGCAAGGCCGATGAGCTGAAGACGCAGCGTCAGGTGCTCGATGCCGACCTGATCCTGGTCAATCACGCGCTGTCGCCGGTGCAGGAGCGTAACCTCGAAAAACATACCGAGTGCCGCGTCGTCGACCGCACCGGCCTGATCCTCGATATCTTCGCCCAGCGTGCGCGTTCGCACGAAGGCAAGCTGCAGGTCGAGCTGGCGCAGTTGAAACACATGTCCACGCGCCTCGTGCGCGGCTGGACGCATCTGGAGCGCCAGCGCGGCGGCGCGATCGGCCTGCGCGGTCCCGGCGAAACCCAGCTCGAGCTGGATCGCCGCCTGCTCGCCGGACGCGTCAAGCAGTTGAGCCAGCGCCTGGAGAAAGTCGAAGTCCAGCGCACCCAGGCGCGGCGCGCGCGCCAGCGCAATGCGCTGCCTGTGGTTTCGCTGGTCGGTTACACAAACGCAGGCAAATCCACCTTGTTCAACGCGATGACCGGTGCCGGCGTGTACGTCGCCGATCAGTTGTTCGCCACGCTCGATCCGACCCTGCGCCGTATCGAGGGTCTCGCCAGCGGGCCGCTGCTGCTCGCCGATACCGTCGGTTTCATTCGCGACCTGCCGCACGATCTGATCGCCGCGTTCAAATCCACGCTGGCGGAAACGCGCGATGCGGACCTGTTGCTGCATGTCGTGGATGCGGCTGACCCCGAGCACGACCAGCGCATCGAGGAAGTCCAGCGCGTGCTCGAGGAAATCGGCGCACAGGACGTGCCGCAGATTTTCGTGTTCAACAAGATAGACAAGCTCACTGTGAACGGCGTTGACGGCGAAGAGGCCAGCCAGGAGCGTACGCCGCGCCTGGAAAGCATCGATGGCGGCCGTACAGCGCATGTGTGGGTTTCCGCGGTCACCGGAGCCGGGCTCGATCTGCTGCGCGAGGCGCTGACCCGGGCCTTGCAGCGCGATCGCGTGCACGGCTGGTTGCAACTGCCGGGCAGCGCCGGTCGCCTGCGCGCGCGCCTGATCGCTGCGGGATTCGTTTCCGGCGAGCGTGCCGCCGAGCAAGGTTGGGAGGTGCGGATCGATGCGCCGCGCGCGCTCATCGAACCCCTGTTCGGCTTGCCGGGCGGCGACGGCGATTGGCTGCGCGCGCAACTGGCCGAGCGCGCGCTGTGGGCCGCATGAGCGCAATCGCTGCGTCGGATTATTTTCTTGATGATGAGCCATCCCTCGTGCGTGGTTCCGGCCTCGACATCCCTGTCGAGGCGCTCGCCGGCGCGAGCTGCAATTACTCGCACCGTCCATGGCGCTCGCCCGCCGGGTCAGCTACGCTGTTCGCGCGCGCTCCCGGCGCGCGCAGTCAACGCAAGCTCGCGAAAAATACCGGCTCGCCCTACAATTCCGCGGCAACCGCGCAGTAATTACTGCCGATCCGGTTGCAACGGCGGCGGATGCGGTGCGCATCGTCGTCATGATCGGCAGAATGGAGACAACGATGGCTTGGAACGAACCCGGCGGCGGTAACCGCGATCCGTGGAAAGGCAAGAAGAATACGCCGGATGTCGACGCCTTTCTGCGCCGTCTGCGCGACGGACTCGGCAATGTGCTCGGCGGCAACGGCAGTGGCGGCGGAGGTGGCGGCTCATCGTCGCGACCCGGCACCGTCCTGCTGATCATCGCCGCGCTCGCGATCGTGTGGATCGCGCTTTCCAGCTGGATATCGGTCGACGCCCAGCGTGTCGGCGTCGTGCTGCGCTTCGGCAAGTTCGACCGCATCATGCACAACGGCTTCAATCTGAAATGGCCCGCACCGGTCGAACAAGTGATCCTGGTCGACACGACGAGCAAGCAGACCACGGACGAAGTGCGCATGCTGACCAAGGACGAGAACATCGTGCAGATCAATTTCACCGTGCAGTATCAGGTCGTCGATGCGCAGAAATATCTGTTCGCCGCGACCTCGCCGGACGAGACGCTCAAGCAGGCCGCAGAAAGTGCGGTGCGTCAGGTGATCGGCGGCAGCGACATGGACACGATTTTGTCGAGCCACGGCTCCGACGTCGTCGGCGAAACCAAGAAGGTGCTGCAACTGACGCTGGATGGTTATTCGGTGGGTCTGATCGTCAACGAGATCAACTTCCAGAATCTGTTGCCGCCACATGAGGTCAAGGAAGCCTTCGACGACGTCAACAAGGCGAGCAACGATCAGAAACAGTTCATCAACAACGCGCAGGCGTATGCGGCGAAAGTGGTGCCGCTCGCACGCGGCGACGCGGCGCGCATTCTAGCCGCGGCGCAGGGTTACAAGGCGGCGCAAATTGCGGCGGCGACTGGCGACGCGCAGCGCTTCAACCTGGTCGACGCGCAGTATCGCGCCGCACCCGAGGTTACGCGTAAACGCCTGTATCTGGATACCATGCAGAAAGTGCTCGCCGGCAGCCAGAAGGTGATCGATCAGAGCAATGGTAAAAGTATACTCTATCTGCCGCTCGACCACGCCAAATCCGATGCGGCGGCGGCGAATGCGGCCGCAGCCGCGGCTGCTGTACAGGATAGTCGCGGAGGTGGTCAATGAAACTGCTGACTCCGATCCTCGCACTGCTGCTTGTCGTCCTCGTCGTCAACTCGGCGTTTATCGTGCGCGAAGGCGAAACCGCGCTGCTGTTGCAATTCGGCCGCATCGAGGGCGACAGCGCCAACGGCGGTAGCGACTACAAGCCCGGTCTGCATTTCAAGATTCCCCTGATCCAGCAGGTCGTGCGCTTCGACCGGCGCATGCTCAATCTCGAGGCGCAGCCCGAGCGTTATTTCGACTCGGGCAAGAACCCGGTCAACGTCGACTTCTTCGTCAAGTGGCAGATCGAGAATCCATCCGCATACTACCGCTCCTTCGGCGCCGACCAGTCGCAGACTCTGGCCAACAGCCGCTTGACCCCGATCATCAAGGATCCGCTGCGCTTCGAGTTCAACTCGCACGCCCTCGCCGACCTGATCGCGAGTGCGCGCTCGGACATCACCGAACGCGTGCGCGATCAGTCGAACAAGGCCGCCGTGTCGCTCGGCATCCGTGTCGTCGACGTGCGCATCAAGCGCATCGAATTCACCGACGAGGTACTGGATTCGGTATACAAGCGCATGAGCGCCGAACGCATCCGCCTGTCCAACGACTTGCGCTCGACCGGCTCGGAACAGGCCGCCAAGATCAACGCCGACGCGGACCGCCAGGTGCAGGTGATCAAGGCCGAGGCCGAACGCGACGCGCAGCAGGCGCGCGGGCAGGGCGACGCCTCGGCCACCGAAATTTATGCGGGCGCCTACGGCAAGGATCCGGATTTCTATGCGTTCTACCGTTCGCTCGATGCCTACCGCAACACCTTCGGCGGCGGCGACGTGATCGTGCTGGATCCGAAATCCGAATTCATGCGCTATTTCGGCGAGAGCAAGGGCGAAGGCAAGGGCGAGAAATAGGAAAATCCGTCGTTCGGCAGAAGGTTGCGATCGAGCCAAAACTTACGTATCCGTCATTCCAGCGAAAGCTCGAATCCATTTTGATCTTGCTCTCTGGCTCTATGCAGAAAAAAGGCTGGGCTCCGGCTTGCGCTGGAATGGCGAGCGAAAAAATCTAGCGAGTACATCATGGGCAAGTCAGTCGTCATTCTCGGCGCCCAGTGGGGCGACGAAGGCAAGGGCAAGATCGTCGACCTGTTGACCGAGCGCGTCAGCGCGGTTGCGCGCTTCCAGGGCGGCCACAACGCGGGCCACACGCTGGTCATCAAAGGCAAGAAGACGGTGCTGCATCTGATTCCGTCGGGCATCCTGCGCGAAGGCGTGCTGTGCCTGATCGGCAACGGCGTGGTGCTGTCGCCGGCGGCGCTGAAGACCGAGATCGACGAACTCGAAGGCAACGGCGTCGAAGTGCGCTCGCGCCTGAAGATCAGTCCGGCGACGCCGCTGATCATGCCCTACCACATCGCGATCGATCAGGCGCGCGAAAAAGCCGCCGGCCAACAAGCTATCGGCACGACCGGCCGCGGTATCGGGCCTGCCTACGAGGATAAGGTCGCGCGCCGCAGCGTGCGCGTCGCCGATCTGATGTATCCGTCCGAGTTGCCGGACAAACTGCGCGCGGCGGTCGACTACCACAATTTCGTCCTCGTGCACTGGCTCAAGGCCGAAGGCGTCGATTACCAGAAGGTGCTCGACGATGCGCTGGCGTTCAGCGAATACCTGCGGCCGATGATTGACGACGTCGCGACCCTGCTCTACGACGCGCGTCGTCGCGGCGAAAACATTCTTTACGAAGGAGCGCAGGGTGCGCTGCTGGACATCGATCACGGCACCTATCCGTATGTGACCTCATCGAACACCACGGTCGGTGGCGCGCTAGCGGGTACCGGCGTCGGCGCCTGCGATATCGACTACGTGCTCGGTATCTGCAAGGCGTATGCGACGCGCGTCGGCGGCGGCCCGTTCCCGACCGAACTCAACGACGAGATGGGCGAGCGCCTGCGCAAGATCGGCAACGAATACGGCGCGAGCACCGGTCGTCCGCGGCGTTGCGGTTGGATCGATCTGGTCGCGCTCAAGCGCGCGACGCAGATCAATGCGATCAACGGTCTGGCGATCACCAAGCTCGATGTGCTCGATGGCTTGGCCCAAGTCAAGGTCTGCATCGCCTACGAATACCGCGGCAAGCGCCGCGAGCTGGCGCCGCTCGACGCAGCCGGCTGGGACGAATGCAAGCCGGTGTATCTCGAATTCCCCGGCTGGGAGGAACCCACCGGCGGCGTGCGCGACTGGAACAAGCTGCCGGCCGCGGCGCGCGCCTACCTGCGCGCGGTCGAGGAACTGTCCGGCTGCCACCTCGCCTTGGTCGCGACCGGCGCGGATCGCGACGACACGATCGTCTTGCGCGATCCGTTCGCCTGATGGCATGAATCTCAGCCGCGGTCGATTTGATTTGGATGTCCAGCCGTAAAGACGTATAAATACTCGGTACGGCCAGACCATGCGCCGGCGTATGCAAAAGTCGCAGTTTGAGGGTTCGTTGCAAATAGGTTGACATGCCCCTGCGCATGGTTTACGGTACG
>JAYTQX010000455.1:0-2238 GCA_043746455.1 Pseudomonadota bacterium | reverse complement strand
GCGGCATGGCTGTGCGCGCCGAGGTTCTTCGCGAAAAAGCGCGCGCGCACGGCAGGATCGCGATCGTCGTCGAACCATTCGCCATCGATCCGAATCCGGATCGGCATGATCACGATCCGGTTCTGCGCATAGATCGACGCCGGCAGATCGCAGCACGAATCGACGACAATGCCGTAACGCATACTTCTCCCCGGCGCACTGCCCCGTTTCAGTGCGGCTGACGTACAGAATCACTCGAAATGCGGCCCGTATTTGTTGACTTTGTCACAAAATACACTGCTAGCTATCCCACTGCCACGCTTTCCTCCGTTAGCCGGCGCAGGTACGCGTCGGCGTCGACCGGCGTTTCACGCGGGCGCCGGTTGAGCAAGTCCTGGATGCGCTCGTTGTCCGCGCACTTCACTTTGGCGACCGTATCGGTCAACAGTATTTCGCCCTGGTCGAGCACGGTGATCGTGTCGGCGATCTTGAACGCGCTCTCGAGTTCGTGGGTGACGACAACGATCGTCATGCGCAAGGCATCGCGCAGGCGCAGGATCAATTCGTCGAGTTCGGCGGAGACCACCGGATCGAGCCCGGCCGAAGGCTCGTCGAAGAACAGCAGCTTCGGGTCCATCACAATGGCCCTGGCAAGAGCGGCGCGCTTGATCATGCCGCCGGACAACTGGCTCGGCATCAGGTCCTGGAAGCCGCCGAGATTGACCACCTCGAGCTTGAGCCGGCTCATGATGCGAATCGTGTTTTCGTCGAGCCGCGTGTGTTCGTGCAGGGGCAGCGCGACATTGTCGCCAACGCTCATCGAGGTGAGCAGCGCGCCGCCCTGAAACGACACGCCGATCTGTTTGCGCACTGAGAGCATCTCGTTCTCGCTCGCCTTTGCGATGTCAACGCCGAGAATCTTGACGGTGCCGTTGCGCGGTTTGTGCAGGCCCAACAGGTGTCGCAGCAGCGTGCTCTTGCCCGAACCCGAGCCGCCCATGATCACGCGAATCTCGCCCGCGTTTACGTTGAAATCGATGCCGTGGAGAATCCGTCGGCGGCCGTACCAGGCTTCGAGTTGCTCGACTTCGATCAAGGCAGCGGATGTGCTCACGTTGGAGACCAATTGATTTTGCCGCTGTATGGTGAGCGGTGAGCGGTGAGCGGCAGATGGCCCTGCTCTTTGCGCTGACCGCTGACCGCTTTCCGCTCACTCTTCATCGGTTGAGGAAGAACGAAAAGATCATGTCGGCAACGATGATGTAGCAGATCGACAGCACCACCGCGCGCGTGGTCGCGCGGCCGACGCCCTCGGCGCCGCCGCTGACGGAAAATCCGGTGCTGATGCCGATCAGCGAGATCAGCAGGGCGAATACGACGGACTTGGCGATACCCTGGCCGATGTCGCCCGGCGTGACCAGGGTCAGGGTTTGCGAGATGTAGGCTGTCGGCGAGATATTCAGCGCCGGCGAGCTGTACAGCGCGGCACCGCTGATCGCGACAGCATCGGCGAACACGGTCAGTACGGGCAGCATGACCAGCATCGAGATCAGCGCAGGCGCGGCGAGATAACGCACCGGATCGATGCCGATCACCGCAAGCGCATCGACTTCCTGCGACACGCTCATAGAGCCGATGCGCGCGGCGAGTGCGGAACCGGAACGGCCGGCGACCAGGATCGCGGTGATCAGCGCGGCGAATTCGCGCGTCACCGATTTCGCCACGGCGACGACGACCTGCGACTGCGCACCGAATTCGCTCAGGGCGGCAATAAACTGGATGCCGAGCATCACGCCGATCACGAATGCCAGCAGGGCGACGATAGGCAGCGCATCCACACCGATCTGGCGCATCTGCGCGAAGACCATGCTCAGCCGCACCGGCTGCCCGTGCCGCCAGCCGGTAGCGACGAAATAGCAGCTTTCCACCAGCAGCATTCCCGCATGGCCAATGCCGGCGAGCGACTGCACCGTGGCGCGACCCAAATTTTCGAGCGGGCGTGTGAAATTGGTCAAATGCAGTAGCTCAAGTCAGAAATTTTCCGCCGCAAAGGACGCAAAAGACGCAAAGGAAGCGGATTAAAATTTTGGTTCTTTCCTTTATTCGCGTTCTTTGCGTCTTTTGCGGCGAAATGTACTTCCTCGATCACGCCGAACGCGCCGCATCGAGGTCCGGGAAAATCGGAAACACGCGGTCGAGACGCGCCAGTTGCAGCACTGCCATAACTGCCTTGCTGACGGCGACGAGACCGAACTGCTG
>JAYTQX010000454.1:0-2403 GCA_043746455.1 Pseudomonadota bacterium | reverse complement strand
CGCGCTGTCCGATTGGGCAAGTTGGCGGATGGGCTATCAATCGCGCGTGAACATGGACGGCTTCAACACGTATCAGGGCTTGTCCGTGCGGTCGGGTAGTTTCGATATTCCCGCCAGCACCGATATCGGCGTGGGCCTGAAGGTCACGCCTGATCTGCGCGTGGACCTTGGCGTCGAGCGCATCATGTACAGCGATATCGCTCCACTGATCAGCACGAGCCTGCCTCCGCGCTTGCTCGCGCAGCTGGGCGGCAGCCGCCTGAGCAGTTCGTTCGTGTGGGAGAATCTCATCGTGCGTTCGCTGGGCCTGAGCTGGCACGCCGACGCACTCGGCGATCTTGGTCTGCGCTACACCACGCGCCAGCAGCCTTTGCCGACGTTGCCGCTGCTGCAACAGGCATTGGCCCCGGATATTTCCTCGCGCAGTTGGGAATTCAGTTTTGCGCGCGGATTCGGGCAGAACTCGACGCTGCGTCTGCTCGGCGTTTACGCGCCGATTCAATTGTTCGGCGCGCCGCCGACCAGTTACAGCCTGAGTGGCGGTTCCGGGAGCAATCAGGTGCGCGTCGAAGGACTCTGGACCACGACATTCTGAGTCGCTGATTTCCGCAACACTCCATTGCAAGGGAGCGCGCAGCTCCCTTTTTCGTTTTGGGGCGACGCGCTTCCAATGCGGCTACAGCATCTCGGATGCGTAATCGGCCAGGCGCGAGCGCTCGCCGCGGCGCAAGGTGACGTGGGCGGAATGCTGCCAGCCCTTGAATCGATCGACGGCATAGGTGAGGCCCGACGTCGTCTCGGTGAGGTACGGCGTGTCGATCTGCTCCACATTGCCCAGGCAGATGATCTTGGTGCCCGGACCGGCGCGTGTGATCAGGGTTTTCATCTGCTTGGGCGTCAGGTTCTGCGCCTCGTCGATGATCAGATAGCGATTGAGGAACGTGCGCCCGCGCATGAAATTCATCGCCCGGATCTTGATCCGCGACGCGAGCAGATCGTTGGTCGCCGCACGACCCCAGGCGCCCCCTTCCTGCGGCGTCGCCAACACCTCGAGATTGTCGGTCAGCGCGCCCATCCACGGAGTCATTTTTTCTTCCTCGGTGCCCGGCAGGAAACCGATGTCCTCGCCGACGGAGACGGTCGCGCGGGTCATGATGATTTCGCGATAGCGCTGCTGATCCATGGTCTGCGCAAGTCCCGCGGCGAGCGCGAGCAGGGTCTTGCCGGTACCCGCGGTACCGAGCAGGCTGACGAAATCGATGTCCGGGTCCATCAGCGCGTTGAGCGCGAAATTCTGTTCGCGGTTGCGCGCGGACACACCCCAGACCGCGTGCGATCCGCTGCGGAAATCGTCGATGATTTGCAAGGTCGCGAGGCCGTCGTGAATGCGCAGCACGCGCAACTCGATTTCGTTGTCGCCGGGCAGGTATACAAATTCCTGCGGGTACCAGTTTTCGTCCTTGCGCAGCTCGATTTCGTAGAAGGTATGCCCGCGCTCCGACCACGAGCGCACTTCTGGGTGGCGATCCCAGAAATCCGCATGCAACTGGTGGTGGCCCGCCGGCAGCAGGCTGAAATCGTCGATCGCGCGGTCGTTTTCGTAGTCCTCGGCCGGAATCCCGTAAATTGACGCCTTGATGCGCAGGTTGATGTCCTTCGACACCAGCACCACAGGCACATCGGGCTTCTGTTCGCGCAGATCGAGAATCGACGCGAGAATGAGGTTGTCCGGCACATGCTTCTTTTTCGATGTGCCGTTGACCGGGACCAGATTCTGCGTCTGGAAGTATAGACGTCCAATTCCTGCAGGGCGATCGAGCTGCAGGCTCTTCGGCAGCTTGAGTTCGAGCCCCTGGTCGATGCGCTTGGCGTCGCCGTGCTCGATCAGTTCGTTGATGAAGCGGCTGACCTGGCGCACGTTGCGCGAAACCTCCGAGGTGCCTTTCTTGCCCGCATCGAGTTCCTCGAGCACGGTCATCGGCAGGAACACGTCGTGTTCCTCGAAGCGGAACAAGGCGGTCGGATCGTGCATCAGCACATTGGTGTCGAGCACGTAAATACGCTTGCCTCGGGTCATGCGGAAGTCACCGTGGTGGATTTGTGATGGAAAGAAGCCGCACCGCAATCTGCAGTGGGTTTGTTGCAGGAAGGTACGTCACCTGCGCTCGACATCCAATGCCTCGAGCACGGCTGCGGCATGACCGGGCACTTTCACTCCGCGCCATTCACGCAGCAGGCGCCCGTCGGGGCCGATCAGGAACGTGCTGCGCACAACACCGAGATAGTGTCTGCCGTACAGCACTTTGTCGTGGATCACATCGAAGGCGCGGCACCAGGTTTCGTCGGCGTCGGCGACAAGATCGAAAGACAACGCCTGTTTCTTGCGGAAACCCTCGTGCGACT
>JAYTQX010000453.1:0-9817 GCA_043746455.1 Pseudomonadota bacterium | reverse complement strand
CGCAGCTTGGCATCCACTTCCAGCCACATCATCTGCCCGCCGCTGTAGTACTCCTCGCTCATCTGCCAGCTGCGGTACGGCAGGCGTGCGCGGCGCGCGGCGGTCGGGTCGTTGGTGGTGTCTTCCAGCGTGCGCCACTGGAACCCTTCGCGGTTGCGGTCGTAGTTGGCCGCCGTCATCGCCAGCGCGTCGCGGAACTGCTGCGGCGTCCACATGCCGGATCGCGCGGTGAGCACAAAGCCCCAGTACTGCGTCTGCCCTTCGTATACCCACAGCAGCGAATCGCCCATCGGCACGTTGAAGTTGGGCGTCCACAGATCCGCGGGGCGACGGAACTTGCCATTCCACGAATGCGTGTACTCGTGCGCCAGCAGGTCACGACCGGGTGCGTTCTCGCTCCAGGCGGTGAAGTAGTCAGCGCCCATGCCGTCCTCGCTGGACTGATGGTGCTCGGTGCCGTTACCAGCCAGCACGTCCGACAACGAGAACAGGAAATCGTAGTGGTCGTAGTGGTGCGAGCCGAACAGCTTCACCGCCTGCGTCACCAGCGCGCGGTGCACGCTCAACTGCTCGGGCGTCATCTCCAGGTACTTCGGCGCGTCGGCGACGATGTCCAGGTGCACCGGCGCGTCACCGCCAGGGTTGAGATCCACGCGCTTGAAATACTTGCCTGCATAGACCGGCGAATCGACCAGGTTGTTGAAGGTCACCGGCTTGAACGTGATGGTGTCGCCCGACTGCGACGCCGTCTCCAGCGCGGTACCCAGCTGCCAACCGTGCGCCAGGGTCAGGCTCGGCGCAAAGGTGATGCCTCGCGAAAAGTGGCCCGCCGGGTACAGCGCCACCTTGCTCCACTCCATGTCCATCATGCGGTCGGTGATCTCGAACCCCTCGCTGTCGGTGCGGCCCGACAGGTATTGGAATGCCGCATCGACCGTGGAGACGCCCGCAGGTACCTCAAGATGGAACGCGTATACGTTGTACTTGTCGCGCTTCCACATGAGCGGCGTGCCGTTGGCGCTGAGCTTGAGGCCGGCGAGCTTGGCGATCGGGCCGGTCGGCGAGTGGTCGCCGGGAATCCACTGCGGGTAAAGCAGAGTCAATGCGCCGGCCTGGACCGGAATCGTCTCGTGCACTCGGAAGATGCCCTGCGACGTGTCGCTGGCATCGACATGGATCGCGATCGTGCCGGGATACGGCGTGTCCTGCGGCGGCGGCACTGCGGGGGCGCTTTGCGCCTCCTGTGCAGATACTGCACCCGCCGCGAATGCAATCGATAGGGCCAAGACAATGCGCGCAATCGCGCGGCGCGCACCAGCCGGCAAGCCGGCGAGATAGTCAGCGGACATTACAGACTCCAGTAACCAGACCAAGGATTCACCCAACTTAGCACCACTGCACGCGCCGTAGTCATGAACGTCGGTAGTCGCATGTTTCTTGCGCATCGCTCAGCGTGCACGACTGTGCTAGCAAATCACACGTCAGACTCATATTCCAAATACCGCTGCCGCGCTCCTGACCATCCCGCGAAGACAAAATCGCTTGCTGATCTTGTACTAAAGGCAGCCTCAGCCCAACGCAAACCCGCAACCGTTGGCCAGCTCGACGAAACCGGGGAACGAGGTTGCGACGTTCGCGCAGTCGAGAATGTACACTGGCGCGCTCGCGACCAGCCCGGCGACGCAGAAGCTCATCGCGCAGCGGTGGTCGCCGGCGCTGTCTGCTTCCCCGCCACGCAAGGCCCCGCCATGGATGATGGCGCCGTCCACTGTCTCCTCGATGGCGATGCCAAGCGCGCGCAGGCCCTTGGCCATCACCGCGATGCGGTCTGATTCCTTGACGCGCAATTCGGCCGCGCCGGTGACGCGCGTCGTGCCGGCCGCGGCGGCCGCGGCGACAAACAATGCGGGGAATTCATCGATCATGTCCGGCACCAGCGCGGCTGGCACATCGATGCCATGCAAAGGCGCGTGGCGAACCACCAGATCGGCGACCGGTTCACCGCCGAGTTCGCGTGCATTGGTCTCGCGGATATCCGCGCCCATCAGGCGCAGCGCTTGCAGCAGGCCGGTGCGGCGCGGATTCATGCCGACATCGCGCAAGCTCAGTTCGGAGCCCGGCGTGATGCTCGCGGCGACCAGAAAAAAGGCAGCCGAGGAAAAATCCGCCGGCACGACCACGTCGGTCGCGCGCAGTCGATGGCCTCCCGTCAGGCGCGCATGCCCGGCTGAAAACTCGATTGAGTAGCCGAACGCGCGTAGCATGCGCTCGGTGTAATCGCGCGTCGGATGCGGCTCGGTCACCTGCGTTTCGCCCTGCGCGTAAAGTCCGGCAAGCAGCAGCGCGGACTTCACTTGCGCACTCGCGACCGGCAAAGTGTAGTCGATACCGCGAAGCGTACTTTCCCCGGAAATGCGCAGCGGCGGCAAGCCGCCGGGCTGCGATTCGATCTTGGCGCCCATTTGCGCAAGCGGTTCGATCACGCGGCGCATCGGCCGCTTCGACAACGATTCGTCGCCGGTCAGCGTCGTATCGAAGCGCTGCCCTGCCAGCAAGCCGGTCAACAACCGCATGCCGGTGCCTGCGTTGCCGCAATCGATCGCTGCCGCGGGCGGCTTGAGACCATCGATGCCGACGCCGTGCACGATGCGCTGGCTGGCTGTCGGCGTCTCGATTCTCACGCCCATCTGCGCAAACGCACGCGCGGTCGCGCGCGTGTCTTCGCCTTCGAGAAATCCCGATATGCGCGAAACGCCGTCGGCGAGCGAGGCGAACATGACCGCACGATGGGAAATCGATTTGTCGCCGGGGACGCGCACATCGCCACGCAGCTGGTGAGCAGGTTTGGAAGTCCAGGTTAGGTTCGATGCATGAGACATCAGAGTAATTCCAAAGAGATCATGCCCGTCATTCCGGCGCAAGCCGGAATCCATTCTGCTTTTTCTCGATAAAGCAAGATCAAGATGGATTCCGGCTTGCGCCGGAATGACGGCAATCGAAGTTACAGCACCGCCACCGGATACGAGCCCAATATCTTGATCTGCGCCGCGTGCGCCTTGAGTTCGGCCAGCGCTTTCTTCATCGGCTCGTCCTCGATGTGGCCGGCGAGGTCGATGAAGAACGCGTATTCCCACTTCGCGTGGTGCGAAGGCCGCGATTCGATGCGGCTCATCGACACGCCGTGGCGCGCAAACGGACTGAGCACGTTGAACAACGCGCCCGGTTGATCCCTGATCGACACCAGCACCGAGGTGCGGTCATGACCGCTGCTCGGAAAAATCTGCCGTCCGAGCACAAGGAAGCGCGTGGTGTTGTCGCCGCGATCCTCGATCGGGCTGACGACTACTTTCTTAAGGCCGTAGACATGCCCGGCCGCTTCGCCGGCGATCGCCGCCGCGTCGTCGGCATTGCGCGCGCGGCGCGCGGCTTCGGCGTTGCTCGATACCGCAATCTTCTCCGCCTTGGGCAGGTTTGATCTCAACCAGGCCTTGGTCTGCGCGAACGATTGCGGGTGCGAATAGACGCGTTCGATATCCTCGATATGCCCGGAACGCGACAGCAGATACTGGCGCACGCGCAGTTCGACTTCGCCGCAAATTTTCAGATTGGAGGTCAAGAACATGTCCAGGGTGACCTGGATCGTGCCCTGCCCCGAATTCTCGACCGGCACGACGCCGAAATCCGCGTGTCCGGCTTCGACTTCCTGGAATACTTCCTCGATGCTGGCCAGCGGCAGACCATGCGCGGAATGGCCGAAATGCTTGCCCATCGCCTGCTCGCTGAACGTGCCCTCGGGGCCGAGATAGCCGACCTTGAGCGGTTCCTGCTGGGCAAGGCACGCCGACATGATCTCGCGAAACACGCGCACCAGCACCTCGTCGGCGAGCGGACCATGATTGCGATCGATGACCATGCGCAGCACCTGCGATTCGCGCTCCGGCCGGTAGTAATCGACGGCGGCCTTGAGCGGTCCTTTCGCCTTGCCCACCTGATGCGCCCAGCCGGCGCGCTCGGCAATCAGCTCCTGGATCTGCCGGTCGATGCCGTCGATGCGCTGACGCGCTTCGGCAAGCGCGGGCGCCGTTTTCGCCGGCGTAGCGGATTTGGTTTTGATTTTTCTTGGCATATTCGTGCTGGATCCGGCTGAGCGCGTCGGTTCCGCCGATCGGTTCAACGGCCGATTGCGCGCACGCAAAGTATACCTTCAATCGCGCCGATCGAACGCACCAGCGCCTCGGGCAGCGGCGAATCGATATCGACCAGGGTATACGCCAGCTCGCCGCGCGAGGCGTTGTGCATCTGCGCGATGTTGGTCCCCGCCTCGCCCAGCACATGGCTGAGCTGACCGATCATGTTCGGCCGGTTCAAATTGGCGATGCACAGCCGCGTGCTTCCCGCGCGCCCCATGCGCATGTTCGGAAAGTTCACGGAATTGTATACATTTCCATTTTCCAGGAACTCGCGCAGCTGATTGACGACCATCACCGCGCAATTTTCCTCGGCTTCGCCGGTCGACGCGCCCAGATGCGGCAGACCGATCACGCGCGCATTGCCGATCAGGTCGGCATCCGGGAAATCGGTCACGTAACGGCCAATGCGCCCGCTGGCCAGTCCTGCGTTCAATATCGATGGATCGATCACGCCTTCGCGCGCGAAATTGAGCAGGATCACGCCGGGCCGCGCAAGATCGAGCGCGGCCGGACCGAAAATTCCGCGTGTCGCCTCGTTGAGCGGCACGTGGAACGTGATGTAGTCCGACGCCGCATAGAGTTCATTCAGGGAACCGGCGCGGCTCACGTCCGACGACAGCGCCCAGGCGCCGTCGACCGTCATATGCGGATCGAAACCGAGCACTCGCATACCCAGCGCCAGCGCGGCGTTCGCGACCTTGACGCCGATCGCGCCGAGGCCGACCACACCCAGCGCCTTGCCCGCGAGTTCGGAACCGACGAAGCGCTTCTTCTCCGCCTCGACGCGGTCGTGCAGGTTCTCGCCTGCACTCAGGCCGCCGACGAAGCTCAGCGCATCGCCCAGATTGCGCGCGGCGATCAGCATGCCGGCGATCACCAGTTCCTTGACAGCATTGGCGTTCGCGCCGGGCGTGTTGAATACCGGCACGCCACGTTTGCTCAGATCGGCCACCGGAATATTGTTCGTGCCCGCGCCCGCCCGTGCGACGGCCTTCACCGACGCGGCGATCGGCTTGGTGTGCAGATCGGCCGAGCGCAACAGGATTGCGTCGGGCTCGGCGACGTCGTTGGCGATACTGTACAGCGCCGTCGGCAGCCGGCTCAGGCCGTTGCGCGAAATGCTGTTGAGCGTCTGGATCTTGAACATCAACCGTTGCGCCGGGCGAAATCGCGCATAAAATCCACCAGTACCTGCACCGCTTCGAGCGACACCGCGTTGTAAAGCGAGGCGCGCATGCCGCCGAGCGCGCGATGGCCCTTGAGCGCCATCAGGCCCACAGCTTCGGCTTCTTTCAGGAACGCCGCATCGAGTTCGGCGCGCGGCAGCGTGAACGGCACGTTCATCCCCGAGCGCGCAGATTTATCGACCGGATTCCTGTAGTAACCCGAGTCGTCGATATAGCCGTACAGCAATTCCTGCTTTGCGCGATTGCGTGCGCCGATCGCTTGCATGCCGCCCTCGGCAAGCAACCACTTGAAGATCAGGCTCGCCAGATACCAGCCGAAGGTGTTCGGCGTGTTGAGCATCGAATCATTGGCCGCATGCTCGGCGTAGTTGAAGATCTTCGGGATGTCCTTGGGGCAGCGCGCGAGCAAATCCTCGCGCACGATCATCACGACCAGGCCCGAGGCGCCGATGTTCTTCTGCGCGCCGGCATAGATCGCGCCGAAGCGGCTCACGTCGATCGGCCGCGACAGGATATCCGACGACATGTCGGCGATCAGCGGCAGCGCGCCGACGTCGGGAATGTCCTGGAACTCGACCCCGTGGATCGTTTCGTTCGGCGTGTAGTGCACATAGGCGGCATCATCATCGAGCTGCCACGTCGCGCGCGCCGGAATCGCGGTGTAGTTGCTGTCCTTGCCACTCGCCGCGATGCGCACCTGTGCCAGCGTTTTCGCCTCGCTCGCCGCCTTCTCGCCCCAATGGCCGGTGACGACGTAGTCGACGGTCTGGTCGCGGCGCGCGAAATTCATCGGAATCTGGGCGAAATGCTGGGTCGCGCCGCCCTGCAAAAAGAGTACTTTATAGCTTTGTGGAATATTCAGCAATTTGCGCAGGTCCTGCTCGGATTCCGCGGCCAGCGCGATGAAATCCTTGCCGCGATGGCTGATCTCCATCACCGACGCGCGCGCCTTGCCCCAGTCGAGCAATTCGGCCTGGGCCTGGCGCAAGACCGCTTCCGGCACCGCCGCGGGACCGGCGCTGAAGTTGTAACCGCGACTCATGGGTAGTTCCTCGAATGGGCAGCGCATTATGCCGTGCGCCGACGATTCGGCAACTGACGATCCGCTATATCGGCGAACGGATCAGACCTCGATGCGGAAATCGTCCGCATCCATCCACGCCGGGAAGCGTTCGCGGTGTGCGGCCAGCGCCGCTGGATCGAGGGTGACGGTGACGACCTGCTCCTGTGCACCAAGTTCGGCCAGCGGCTGGCCGAGGAAATCGAGCGCGGCGCTGTCGCCGGCGTATGGCAGATCGTTGCCGTCCACGCCGACACGATTGACGCCGACGCAGTAACTCAGGTTCTCGATCGCGCGCGCGCGCAGCAGCGTGCGCCAGGCGTGGCGGCGCGGCGCGGGCCAGTTGGCGACGAAGAGCAGCAGGTCGTAGTCGAAACGCCCGGCGCTCGTGGCGTCGTAGCGATTGCGCAGCCACACCGGAAAACGCAGGTCGTAGCAGACCTGCGGACAGATGCGCCAGCCGTTCAACTCGGCGATCAGACGCTCGTTACCGCCGGTATAGCGCTCGTGCTCCTTGGCCATGCGGAACAGATGACGCTTGTCGTAGATTTCGTACGTGCCATCCGGGCGCATCCACAGCAGGCGATTGACGCAGCGTCCACCGTCGCGGATCACCATGCTGCCGGTGATCGTCACGCCTACTTCCTGCGCCAGCGTTTGCAGCCAGGCGACGCTGTCGCCCTGCATGGTTTCCGCCTGGTGCAGGGTTTCGTTGGTGAAACCGCTGGTAAAGGTTTCCGGCAACACGATCAGATCGGTCTGCCCTTTCAGCGCGCGCGCAAACACGCCGTAGTACTCGCGATTCGCGGCCGCGTCGTGCCAGCGCGTCGCGCCCTGTACCAAAGAGACCCTCAAAGCCTGCATAACCGCTCCGCCGCCGCAATCAGGGTCGCATCGCTCTTCGCGAAACAGAAGCGCACCAGGCGCGTATCCGGTGGCGTCTCGTAGAACGCCGTGACCGGAATCGCGGCGACGCCGGCCTCGTGGATCAACCATTCGCAGAAATTCAGATCGTCCTTGTCGCTGATCGCCGAGTAGTCGACGACCTGGAAATACGCGCCGCGCACCTGCAGCAGCTTGAACTTCGACGGCGCCAGCAATGCGCGGAAGCGGTCGCGCTTTTCCTGATAGAACACCGGCAGATCCAGATAATGCTGCGGATCGTTTTCCAGCACCTCGGCGAACGCCCATTGCGCCGGGTTGAAGGTGCAGAACGTCAGGTACTGATGCACCTTGCGGAATTCCGCGCTCAGCGACTGCGGCGCGATGCAGTAGCCGACTTTCCAGCCGGTGCAGTGATAGGTCTTGCCGAACGAGGACACGACAAAGCTGCGCGCCGCGAGCTCAGGATGCCGCAACACGCTCTCGTGCAAAAGTCCGTCAAAAACGATGTGTTCGTATACTTCGTCGGAAAGTATAAAAATATTCGTGTCGCGCACGATCGCGGCAAGCGCGTCCATATCGCTCGCTGCTAGCACGGCACCGGTCGGATTGTGCGGCGAATTGATCAGGATCAGCCTAGTCTTCCGCGTGATCGCGGCTTTCACGCGCTGCCAGTCGACGGAAAAATCAGGCAGACGCAGGGGCACATGCACCGTGCGACCGCCGGCGAGTTCGATTGCGGGTTCATAGCTGTCGTAGCACGGATCGAGCACGATCGCCTCGTCACCCGGATGCACGACCGCGGCGATCGCGGCGAACAGCGCCTCGGTCGCGCCGCTGGTCACCGTGATCTCGGTATCCGCATTCACGCGTGCGCCATAGAGTTTTTCCGTCTTCAGCGCAATCTGCTCACGCAGCTTCGGAATGCCGGTCATCGGCGCGTACTGGTTCTTGTGCGAATTCATCGCCGCCGCCAGCGCATCGCGCAGGCTCTGCGGGCCGTCGAAATCCGGAAAGCCCTGACCGAGATTCACCGCCTGATGCTGCGCGGCGAGCTGCGACATCACAGTGAAGATGGTCGTGCCGACTTTTGGCAGTTTGCTTTCTATCAGCATGAGTCTGATTTCACCTGATCAGCTTGATCTCGCGCAGACGCTGCTGCAGATACTCATGCGAGGTGATCGAGGTGTCGTAGCGCTTTGGATTGTCCACGGTCACGCACGACGCCAGCGGGTCGAGCACGACGTCGGGATTCGGATGCAGGAAGAACGGCACCGAATAGCGCGGCTGGCGCGCCTTCTCGCCCTGCGGATTGACCACGCGATGCGTGGTCGACGGATAAACATGATTGGTCAGGCGCTGCAGCATGTCGCCGATGTTGACCACGATCGCATCGCCCCGGGTCGTGATCGGCAGCCAATCGCCGCTGCGCGTGAGCAGCTGCAGGCCTCCCGCGCTGGCGCCGACCAGCAGGGTGATGAAATTGATGTCCTCGTGCGCACCGGCGCGCACGTTCGGAATATTTTCCTGGGTGATCGGCGGGTAATGGATCGGACGCAGGATGGAATTGCCGAAATTGGTCTTGTCGTCGAAATAATGTTCCGGCAGGTCGATGTGCAGCGCGAGCGCGCGCAACACGCGCGTGCCGAGCTGATCGAGCGCGGTATACAAACCGTAGCCATACTCGTGAAATCCCGCGACCTCGGTCGGCCACAGATTCGCCGCCATGTAGTCGGCGTACTTCGAGCCCGGCGGCAATTCGCGGCCGATATGCCAGAACTCCTTGAGATCTGGATATTGTGCGTCCTTCGCTGTCTCGATGCCGAACGGCGTGTAGCCGCGCGCTCCGCCCGTGCCCGGCACGTGGTATTTCATCTTCACGTCCTGCGGCAGCGCGAAGAAGCGCACGAACGCATCATAGGAATCGTCGATCAGCGTCTGCGCAATGCCATGCCCGCTGATGCCGCAAAATCCGAACTCGCGGTAAGCCGCGCCAAGCTCGGCGACGAAGGCAGTGCGGTCGCTGTCGTAGCGGCGGATATCGAGGGTGGGAACATGCTGGGACATGGCGGAATATTTCAGCTTGGTTGGACTGCTGATCTTACTGTCTGCGCCAATGTGTCGGCCAGATGTTTGACTTCGACGCCGTCCTCGCCCTCCACCGTCACCCGCACCAGTGGCTCGGTACCGGAGGGCCGCAGGACGACTCGCCCGCGCCCCTGCAGGGTCTGCTGCAGCTCGCCGAACACGCGCTGGACTTCCGCGTTCGCAATCAGGGCCGCGCCCGCGGCGGCTGGAATATTCACCGTGACCTGGGGCAGGCGTTTCAATTCGGCGCGCATGCTGGCGAGCGTCGTGCCCATGCGCCCGAGCGCGTCGAGCACGAGCAGGGCGATCAGGATGCCGTCGCCGGTCGTGCTGCGATCCAGGCACAGCACATGACCGGATGCCTCGCCGCCGAGAATGCCACCGTGCTCTCTCAGCATCTGCAGCACATA
>JAYTQX010000452.1:0-3096 GCA_043746455.1 Pseudomonadota bacterium | reverse complement strand
GCGCTGCGCAACGCGCTCGGTCAGGTCGTGATCAAGCTCAGCGGCGATCCGGGGGTGCTGTCCCGGCCCGATGTGGCCAAGGCCATCGCGCGCGCCGATCGCTATATGCAGCAATACAGTTATCAGCCCAACAATCAGGCGGAAAGCGCCGATTCCGCGCAGGCGGGAGCGCGCCTGCTGCTGGTTGTGCAGTTCGACCGCGCCAGCGTCGATGCGATGCTGCACGATCTGAATCTCGAAAGTGTGGGCAATTCGGCTACGCCTCCGGGCGCGGATAGCGCAGCTGTACCGGCCGCGCTTCCCGGCAGCTACCGCTTGTGGATCAGCGGTTTGCGTTCAGCGGAAGACTATGCGCGCTTGATCGGCGCGCTGTCCGCCAACGAGCAAGTGCGTGCACTGCATGTGGAACAGGCGCATGGCAACACGGTGCAGGTCAAGGTCGATACACGCGGCTCGCTGCAGAATCTGCTCGCTGCGCTCGATGCCACGCGGCTGGCGCACGCGACCAATGCGCGGCCGCCGGTCGCGGGCATCGACGCGTTGCTCGATTTCGAACCTTGACGGCGAAGCGTAGAAACCGCATGCCGCTGTTCGCCAATACTTCCGCTCCGGACACGGCAACTTCGACGTGGCGACATCTGCCGAACGCGATCACGCTCGTGCGCATCGCGCTGGTCGTGCCGCTGATCGGGACCGTCCGCGGCCATGATTTCCGTGCGGCGCTGATCGTCGTGGCGATTGCCGGCGCGAGCGACGCGCTGGACGGCTTTCTCGCCAGACAGTATGGCTGGCGCAGCTGGCTCGGCGGCGTGCTCGATCCGCTTGCGGACAAGCTGCTGCTGATCGCCTGTTTCGTCTCGCTTTACGTCGCCGGCGTGCTGCCCGCCTGGCTGATGTGGCTGGTGGTCGGCCGCGACCTGGTCATCGTCGCCGGCGCGACTGCGTATCATTTTCTGATCGGCCGCGTCGTCCCGCAGCCGTCGATCCTGGCGAAAGTAACCACTTGTATACAAATTGCCTGCGTACTCGGCGTGCTGGTGCATCTGAGCGGCGTGTTCGATTTGCCGCCGGCGTTCATCGACGCGCTGCTCGCCACGACTGCGCTGGCGACCGTCGCCAGCGGCGCGCATTATGTGTTCGTCTGGTCGCGCAAGGCGCTGCAGGCGCCACGCTCGGGGAGGCGCGAGTGAATTTCATGGTCGATCTGCGCTGGCAAATGCTTGCCTTGTTCGTGCTGCTGACCGCAGCCCTGTATTTTCTCGCGCCGGTGCTAACACCGTTCGCGGTCGCGGCGATGTTCGCCTACCTGTTCGATCCGCTGGCCGACCGCCTCGAACGGCTGAAACTGAGCCGCGCGGCCGCGGTCAGCATTGTGTTCCTCGCACTGACCCTGCTGGTCCTGCTGATCCTGCTGCTGCTGATTCCGTACCTGTCGCGCCAGGTCGCCGCCTTCATCAACCATCTGCCGCAATGGATCGGTTGGGTGCAGACGGTCGCGCTGCCGTGGTTGAGCGCGCGCTTCGATCTGAATCTGGAAATGCCCGATGTGCAGCAATTGACCACCGCGCTGCAAGAGCACTGGAAGGAAGCCGGCGGCGTGGCCGCGACCGTGGTGGCGCAGATCTCGAAATCCGGTTTCGCGCTGCTGTCGTGGATCACGCGTCTGGTCGTCGTGCCAGTGGCATTTTTCTACCTGCTGCGCGATTGGGATGTGATGATTGCGCACATCCACGATCTGCTGCCGCGTTCGGTCGAGCCGACCGTGTCGCGGCTCGCGCGCGAGGCCGACGAAACGCTTTCCGCCTTCGTGCGCGGCCAGCTGTCGGTGATGATTGCGCTGGGTACGATCTATGCCATCGGCCTGTGGGCCGTCGGCATCGATGTCGGCCCGTTGATCGGCCTGATCGCCGGCCTGATCAGTTTCGTGCCATATCTGGGCAGCATTACCGGCATCCTGATGGGTGTGATCGCGGCGCTCGTGCAATACGGCGACTGGCTGCATGTCGTGCTCGTCGCGATCGTGTTCGTGACCGGGCAATTGCTCGAAGGCTACGTGCTGGTGCCGCGCATGGTCGGCGAGAAGATCGGTCTGCATCCGCTTGCAGTGATCTTCGCCGTGCTCGCCGGCGGCGAGCTGTTCGGCTTTCTCGGCGTGCTGCTCGCGCTGCCATTCACCTCGGTGCTGATCGTCGTCTTGCGCTACGCGTACGCACGCTATCGTGCAAGCGAGCTCTACCATACCGAGGCCGGCGCGCTGAATACGTACGCCGAGCCCGCGCCACAGATCAGCATGCCCGAACCGGTCGCCACGGCGGACGCGAAAGAAGTTGCCGCGCCGCCCAAACCGCCGCTCGGTGACGCATGAAGCCTGGCCAGTTGCCGCTGGCCATGCGCTGGCCGCCGCAGCAGCGCTTCGCCAGTTACCGGATCGGCGAGAACGGCGCGGCGCTCGATCTGCTGCAACGCTCGGCAAGCGACGCGGATGCGATCTGGGTTTTCCTCAACGGTGCAGCCGCCAGCGGCAAGACGCATCTGTTGATCGCTGCTTGCGCGGCGGCCGGCGCGCAGGGACGCAATGCGCAATACATTTCGCTGCGCGCCTTGCCGCAGCGCGGCCTGCCCCATGCGGTTGCGTCCGACGAAGTCACCAGTAGCGCGGCGCAAGACCATGCGGCCATTGCAATTCGGGCCTTGGGTGGCAGCGATCTACTCGCGATCGACGATCTGGAAGCGATCGCGGGCAACCGCGCTGCCGAGCATGCACTTTTCGATTTGTACAATCGTTGCAAAGTGGAGAAATCCACTCTGTTGCTCGCTGCCGCACAGGCGCCTGCGCAGATCGGCATCACCTTGCCGGATCTGGTCTCGCGCCTGTCCAGTTGCGCGCAGGCGGTGCTGAAGCCGCTGAGCGATGAGGGACGCCGCGAGGTGCTGCGCGAGCGCGGCGCCGCTCGCGGCATCGTGCTCGACGATGCCGCACTCGACTGGCTGTTCGCGCGCGTGCAGCGCGATCTCGGCAGCCTCACCGCGCTGCTCGACCGGCTCGACCGCGAATCGCTTGCGGCCAAGCGCCGCGTCACCGTGCCGTTCCTGCGC
>JAYTQX010000451.1:0-3852 GCA_043746455.1 Pseudomonadota bacterium | reverse complement strand
GCTCGCCCGGCGGCTCATCCGCCCTGGGGTCGTTCCACGCCGCCGGATCGTAATGCACCGTGATGCTTGCGTAGGCCGGCACGATGTCGCGCACGCCGGGCAGCGCCGCGCCGCGCAACGCCTGGACGACGGCGTGTACGCGTGCGCTCAGGGCGGCATCGACACGGTCGCCGAAACGCAGCAGCAGTGCGCTGTCGCCTAGCCATTCGATATCGGCACGATTCACGGTGCCGACGGCAGATTGAGCGCGGCGCGCATTTGCGCGACCTGCGTGGCCAAAGGCTCGGCGGTGTAGGGCAGGCGTTCGCCGACACCCCACACCGGTTTGGGCCAGGCCGCGTCATGCGCGAAACGCGCGATCACATGCACATGCAGTTGCGCGATGACATTGCCGAGCGAAGCGATATTCAATTTGTCCGGCGCGTGCAGGCGACGCAGCGCTTGCGGGCAACGTTCGACCTCGTCGAGCAGGGCGTGCTGCTGGACGCGTGGCAGATCGATCAGGTCGCGCATGCCGGCGGCACGCGGCACCAGGATCAGCCACGGAAAGCGCGCGTCGTCCATCAGCAGCGCGCGCGCCAGCGGCAAATCGCCGATCGTGTGCGTGTCCGCGGCAAGCGCTGCGTCGAGCACGAAACTGGTCGATGGCTGCGGCATTTCAGACCCTCTGCGATGGGATGCAACCGCGATCTTGTGACTTCCTGGCTGGTAACTGCGCGAACAGCGCGCGCGCAATCGCTTCGATCTGCACCACCTGAATTTCCTGCTGCCGTGCCATCGCCGGGCAGGGCTTGTCGAGGCAGGCAACCTGGCCTGTGGCATCGGTGCATTTGTATACGGCGGCATGCGCGGGGTTCGCGCCGAGCAGGAAAAGTCCGGCGGCGCGGAAAAGGTGCTGGCTTGAAGCCAGGGCATGGAGCGAACCGATGCTGATCACGACCGACCCTCCCGTGCGCGTCGCGCTCGCAATATAGCGGCGAATGCGAGGCTAAGCGAGCGGGCGCGCGGTGCGGGCGTCAACCGTCGCGCAGATGCGAGTCGAAGAACGCCAGTGTGCGTTCGCGCGCCAATTTCGCGCTGGCCGCCGCGTAGTGAGTCGGGTCGACGTCACGGTCGAAGGCATGTCCAGCCGGGTAGGTATAAATTTCCACCTGACACGTCTCGACCGTTTCCGCGTAGCTGTCGCGATGGCGCTGCACCGCCGCGGCGGGAATCGAGTTGTCCTGTTCACCGAAATGGAACTGCACCGGCGCTGCGAGCGCCTGATCGAGAAGCTGCACATTGCGCGCGCCGTAGTAGCTCACCGCTGGCAGACCGAGCCTGATCGCGGACAGCAAGGCGATCGTGCCGCCCCAGCAATAGCCCACGACACCGACTTTGCCGGACGAGGCGATCGACTGTGCCGCGTTGGCGACATCTTCGACGGCGAGATCGAAACCGATCTCGCCGACCAAGGCGCGGCCGCGGGCAAAGTTCGCTTCGTCGTAGCCGAGTTCGGCGCCTCTTTCGACGTGATCGAAGAACGCCGGCGCGATCGTGGCGTAACCGTGCGCGGCGAAGCGGTCGACCACGCTGCGCACCCAGGCGTTGACGCCGAAAATTTCCTGTACCACGACGATGCCACCACGCGCTTGCTCGCGTGGGTGTGCTATGTAGGCGCCGATGCACTGCATGCGTGAGGTGCCGAGTTGAATCAATTCGCCCATGAGACTTACTCTCGATAGTTGGGCCGACCCAGGCCACGTTGCGGATCGGACCACTGCCAACGCGATCGGCCGATGCGATCGGAAGCCTAGTGTAAACTTGCGCGGATATTCCCGCGCGATCAAGACCCGATGTCCAGAGCTTCACCCAAAATCGGTTTCGTCAGCCTCGGCTGCCCCAAGGCGCTGGTCGATTCCGAACGCATCCTGACCCAGCTGCGCGTTGAGGGTTACCAGATCGTGCCGAGTTACGACGCGGCCGATGTCGTCGTGGTCAACACCTGCGGTTTCATCGATGCGGCGGTGACCGAATCGCTCGACGCGATCGGCGAGGCGCTGCGGGAAAACGGCAAGGTCATCGTCACCGGCTGCCTGGGCAAGCGCGCCGACGTGATTCGCAAGGCGCATCCCGACGTGCTCGCGATCACGGGACCGCAGGACTACGCGAGCGTGATGAACGCGGTCCACGCGCAAGTGCCGCAGCGGCACGATCCGCATCTGGATCTGGTCCCGGCGCAGGGAATAAAACTGACGCCGAAGCACTACGCATATCTGAAGATTTCCGAAGGCTGCAACCACCGCTGCACGTTCTGCATCATCCCGTCGATGCGTGGCGATCTGGTCTCGCGCCCGCTCGACGAGGTGCTGCTCGAAGCGGAGCGGCTGGTCAAGAGCGGCGTGCGCGAACTGCTGGTGATTTCGCAGGACACCAGCGCCTACGGCGTCGACATGAAATATGCGGCGCGCGACTGGCACGGCAAACCGGTGCGCACGCGCATGACCGAGCTGTGCGCGAGCCTTGGCGAACTCGGCGCCTGGGTGCGCCTGCATTACGTGTACCCATATCCGCATGTCGACGAAGTGATTTCGCTGATGGCGGAGGGCAAGATCCTGCCGTATCTGGATATTCCGTTTCAGCATTCCAGTCCGCGCATCCTGAAACTGATGAAGCGGCCCGCGGCGAGCGCGAAGACGCTCGAACGCGTGCAGGCGTGGCGCCGAGAATGTCCCGAGCTCACCTTGCGCAGCACGTTTATCGTCGGCTTTCCGGGCGAAACAGAAACCGAGTTCGAGGAACTGCTCGGTTTTCTCGACGAAGCCCAGCTCGATCGCGTCGGCGCATTCGCCTACTCGCCGGTCGATGGCGCCAAAGCGAATGAATTGCCGGGCGCGATAGCGGAAGAACTCAAGCAGGAGCGCCTCGAATGTTTCATGGCGACGCAGGCGCGCATCAGCGCGCAGCGCCTGAAGCGCAAGATAGGCAGCCGGCTGCAAGCCCTCGTCGATCAGGTCGACAAGGATGGCGCGGTCGCGCGCACCGCCGCGGATGCGCCGGAAATCGACGGCGTGCTGCGCATCGTCGACGGGCAGAAACTCAAAGCCGGTCAGTTGGTCGAGGTGCATATCGATGCGGCGGACGAGCACGATCTGAGCGGACATCTGGTGACATAATTTTTGCAATCATCCTTGATTGCGTGGATCACTTCGCAACCATCCGTGGTTGCACTTTTCACAGGAGTTACGATGCGCTTTGTCGCCCCCGCGCGCGAAGCGGTCGATGTAGCGGTTTTCGCGCGGCCGCCGCTGTCGCATTGGAGCGAATTCGCTGCGCTTCTGGGAGCGCGGGAATGGCCGTCCGTTGCCGATCTCAATGCGCTGCGCAATAAAGTACAAAATAATACAAAAGGTACTTTGCCCCATTTCGTCGCACAGTCGCCGCAACTGCTGGGCGACGGCCTGCACTATGAGGCGCGCATCGCCGAGCACGGCATCGTCGCCACGCGCGAACGCAACTGGCACGATCTGCTCAACGCGCTGATCTGGCTGCGCTATCCTGCGCTGAAGTTCGCGTTGAATGCGCGTCAGGTCGCCGAGATCGCGCTGATCGGCGCCAAGCAGCGCACGCGCGCGCAATATGCGCTCACCCATTTCGACGAAGGCGGCGCGATCGTGCAGCTGCGCGATCCGGCCTTGCTGAACTTATGGGACGCGCACGATTGGTATGGCCTGTTCTGGCGCGAACGCGCGGCCTGGCAGGACGGACGCATCGCGGTTGACGTGTTCGGCCATGCCCTGCTCGAGCACGCCTTGAATCCGGACGCGTTATTCGTCGGCAAGGCGCTGGTCGTCGCAATGCGCGATCCACCGA
>JAYTQX010000450.1:0-1501 GCA_043746455.1 Pseudomonadota bacterium | reverse complement strand
AACTCCTCGATGCATCGCGCGGCGGCCGTCCGGCCATTCTCATGGTGGACGACATTCAGTGGGCCGACGACGCCAGCGCGCAAGTGCTGCATTACCTTGCCCGCCACACCGCGCAACGCCCGGTGCTGGTGATCTATGCCTATCGAGACGAAACGGTCGACAGCGACGAGCGGTTCGCACAACTGGTCGAGAGCTTGCGCCGCGACACGGATGCACGCCGTGTGCCGCTCGCCCGGCTGGGTTATGCGGATACCGTGCGCCTTGTCGCGGCGCTCGCCGATGCGAACCTCGGTACGCCCGGCCTGGCCGAGCGCCTGCATCGCGAAACCGAAGGCAATCCGTTCTTCCTGATGTCGATCCTGCAATCCCTGAGCGAGGGCGAGACGCAGCTGGAACACCGCGCGAGTGACGCACCGGGATTGCTCCCAGACGCGTTGCGTGCCGCCGTGCGCGTGCGGCTCGCGCATGTGCCCAAAGCGATACGTCCGATACTCGAAACCGCCGCGGTCCTCGGCCGGCGCTTCGACTTCGACACCCTGCTCGACGTGACAGGCGAGCCTGAGGCGCCGCTGCTCGGCGCGGTGGAGGCGCTCGTCAAGCGCCGTTTGCTGCGCGAGGAACCCGAGGGCGGCGTATATGACTTCAGCCACGACAAGGTTCGCGAAGTGGTCTATCGCGACATCGGCGGCGCGCGGCGCAGGCTGCTGCATCAGTCGGTGGCTGAGGCCCTGGAGCGCCACGGCGAAGGCGCAACGCACGAACGCGATGCCGAGCTGGCGGAACACTACGAGCGCGCGCACGTCTGGTCGAAAGCGCTCCATTACCTGGTCCTCGCCGGAGAACACTCGCAGACGCTGTTCGCGATGCGCGATGCGTTGAACTGGTTGGATCGCGCGGCCGCGCTGTCCGAGTCGCACCCGGAGTCACTGGACGAGAGTCAACGCCTCGCGATTTACGAGCGGCGCGGGGCGGCCCGCGCACAGGCCGGACAGACTCAAGGCGCAGTAGCAGACATTCGCCGCGTCGTCGATGCAATGCGCGCTGGCGGCGAACGCGAAAAGACGCGTGACGCGCTGGTCCAGCTGGGCATGGCCTATCGACGCGCAGATGCCTACGAAGAGGCGACAGCGTGCCTCACCGAAGCGCTGGCGGAGTCCCGGGCAATGAACGACGAGCGCCACGCCGCCGACACCCTCTATCACCTCGGGACGGTCGCGTGGAGTACCGGTCTGAACGATCAGGCGATCGCATTCCACCAGCAGGCGGTCGAGATTTGCGAGCGCACGGGATGCGTCGATCTGGCCGCGGTCCAGGCCTACCACGGTCGCGGCGAGGCGCACTTCGCGAACGCGCAGCCCGCGCTGGCGATCGCGTGCTACACCCGCTCGCTCGAGCTGGCCCGCGGCATCGGCGACAAGGGCTACGAGTCCGAGAACCTGATGATGATCGGGCACGCGTGCGTCGGCGCCAAGGGCCTGGGCGACTACCCGCGCGCAACTGC
>JAYTQX010000449.1:0-1784 GCA_043746455.1 Pseudomonadota bacterium | reverse complement strand
ACGCCCTGCGTATTGCGTCCGACGCGGGCGATTTCCGCGGCGCGCGTGCGCACCAGGGTGCCCTGATTCGAGATCAGCATGAGCTCGTGCGCGTCGTCGAGTTGCACGGCGCCGACGAGATTGCCGTTGCGCGCCGAGCACTGGATCGCGATCACGCCCTGGGTGCCGCGGCCCTTGCGTGGATAGTCGGCAAGTTCCGTGCGTTTGCCAAAGCCGTGCTCGGTTGCGGTCAGGATATCGCCCTCGCCTTCGGCCACGATCATCGACACGACGCTCGCGTCCGCAGCCAGACGAATGCCACGCACGCCCGATGCAGTACGGCCCATCGAGCGTACTTCGTCCTCGGCGAAGCGCACGGCTTTGCCGTTCGAGGCGAACAGCATCACGTCGCGCGTGCCGTCGGTGAGCTGCACATCGACCAGTGCATCGCCTTCATCGAGACCAATCGCGATCTTGCCTTTCTGCAGCTGGAACGCGAATTCGGTCAGCGGCGTTTTCTTCACCGTGCCATGGCGGGTGGCGAAAAAAACGTAACGCGCGGCCGCGGATTCACGAATGAAATCGGCACGCACCGGCAGCACGGCCTGCACCTTCTCGCCTTCCTCCAGTTGCAGCAGGTTGACGATCGGCCGGCCGCGCGAGTTCGGACCCGCATCCGGGATTTTGTATACTTTCAGCCAGTACACACGGCCAAGGCTGGTGAACGCAAGCAAAATGTCGTGCGTATTGACCACCCACAGACGGCCGACGAAATCCTCTTCCTTGATCGCGGTGGCCATGCGCCCCTTGCCGCCGCGCTTCTGTGCGCGATAGATGCTCACCGGCTGGCGCTTGGCGTAGCCGGCGTGCGAGAGCGTGACGACGACGTCTTCCGCCGCGATCAGGTCGAGCACGTCGAGATCTTCCTGACTGGACTGGATCACGGTGCGGCGTGCATCGCCATACTGCTGCTTGATCTCGTTCAGTTCATCGCGGATCACCTGCAGCAGGCGATCGGGATTCATCAGGATCTCGATCAGGCCGGCGATCGCCGCCAGCAGTTCCTTGTACTCGTCGGTCAGTTTTTCCTGTTCGAGCCCGGTGAGCCGGGCAAGGCGCATTTCGAGAATCTGCTGCGCCTGCACTTCGGACAGCTGGTACCCGTCCGCGGACAAGCCGACGTTTGGCGCCAGGTCCTCGGGTTTGGACGCATCCGCGCCGGTCGCCGCGAGGAGGCTGCGCACGAGACCCGGTTGCCAGCGTCTGGCCAGCATGCGCTGTTTGGCTTCGTCGCTCGACGCCGAGGTCTTGATCAGCTCGATCATCTCGTCGATGTTGGCGAGTGCAACGGTCAGGCCTTCGAGCACGTGGGCGCGATCGCGCGCCTTGCGCAGTTCGAAGATCGTGCGCCGCGTGACCACTTCGCGGCGGTGACGAACGAACGCGTCGAGGATTTCCTTGAGGTTGAGCAGGCGCGGCTGGCCATCGACCAGCGCGACCATGTTGATGCCGAATGTGACCTGCATCTGCGTCTGTTGATACAGATTATTGAGCAGCACGTCCGCCATCGTGTCCTTGCGCACTTCGATGACGATGCGCATGCCGTCCTTGTCGGACTCGTCGCGCAGACCGTCGGGCGAGATGCCCTCGAGTTTCTTTTCCTTGTGCAGCTCGGCGATCGCTTCGATCAGGCGCTTCTTGTTCACCTGATAGGGCAGTTCAGTGACGATGATCGTCTCGCGGCCGTTGTCTTCGGTTTCGATGTCCGCCTTCGCGCGCACGAGAATGCGCCCGCGTCCGGTCTT
>JAYTQX010000448.1:0-4957 GCA_043746455.1 Pseudomonadota bacterium | reverse complement strand
CCGAGGTCGTAGATGCGCAGCGGCAGCTTGTTGTCGCGGCACAGCGCGATCGCCGCAGTATCCATCACCGCGAGCTTGCGTTCGATCACCTGATCGTAGGTCAGGCGGTCGTAGCGCTGCGCGTTTGGATCTTTTTTCGGATCGGAGGTATAGACGCCGTCGACCTTGGTCGCTTTGAGCACCAGGTCGGCGCCGATCTCGATCGCGCGCAGCGCCGCGGCCGAATCGGTGGTGAAGAACGGATTGCCGGTGCCCGCGGCGAACACCACGATGCGGCCTTTTTCCAGATGCCGGATCGCGCGGCGGCGGATGAAGTCCTCGCACACTTCATTGATCTTGATCGCGCTCATCACGCGCGCCTCGGCGCCGACTTTCTCCAGCGCATCCTGCATGGCGAGTGCGTTGATCACGGTGGCGAGCATGCCCATGTGGTCGCCGGTGACGCGGTCCATGCCCGCCGCGGCCAGACCTTCGCCGCGGAAGATGTTGCCGCCGCCGATCACCAGGCCGACCTGGGTTCCGGCACGCTGTACATCCAGCGCCTCGCGCGCCAGACGCCTGAGCACTTTCGGGTCGATGCCGTAATCGGAATCGCCCATCAGCGCCTCGCCGCTGAGTTTCAAAAGGATACGTTTATACTTCGTCTCGGCGGGCATGCGGGTGTCTCCGGAGGCGGGGAGGGCAAAACGGACGTATTGTAGCGAAGCAGGGGCGCTTCGGGGGCCTCCGCTTGCCGCGGCCCGTGCAACGCATGCGCCATACTGCCGCGCCGGCGCGCCAGCTGCGCTAAACTCGACAAGTACAACGCCGCATGAGTTCGTGCTCATCCGGCGTTTTGCCTAAGGGGGCATAGCGGGTGGGATCATTCTTCGCCGAACTCAAGCGCCGCAACGTCATCCGCATGGCGGGGCTGTATCTGGTCGGTGCTTGGCTGCTCGTAGACTGCGTCCCGGAAATTCGGCACCCATGGGCCTGATCGCCGAACTTCAGCGGCGCAAGGTGTTCAAGGTGGGGGCGGCCTATCTTGTGGTCGGCTGGCTGCTGATCCAGGTTGCGTCGACTGTCGCACCGCAGCTCAACCTGCCCGAGTGGGCACCGCGCCTGGTCACTTTCATCATCCTGCTTGGATTTCCGATCGCGTTGGTGCTGGCATGGATGCTCGATGTCACGCCCGAGGGCATCAAGCTCGACGCGGCGCCGGCAGGCAACAAGCGCATGTTCGCGATCGCCGCGATCATGGCCGCGCTGGTGGTGGGCTGGTATTGGAAGGGCAGGCCGGCTCCGGTCAGCACCGATGCCGATGCGCGCTCGATCGCCGTGCTGCCGTTCATCAATATGTCGGACGACAAGAACAACGAGTATTTTTCCGACGGCATCAGCGAGGAAATCCTCAATGTGCTCGCGCGCATGGCCGACCTGCACGTGGCCGCGCGCACCTCGTCGTTCTCGTTCCGCAAACAGGAACAGGAAATTCCGACGATCGCGCGCGAACTGAAAGTGCGCATGGTGCTCGAAGGCAGCGTGCGCAAGCAGGCTGAGCGCGTGCGCATCACCGCGCAGCTGATCGACGCGAGCACCGGCTTCCACGTCTGGTCGCAGACCTACGACCGAGATCTGAAGGATATCTTCGCGATCCAGGACGAAATAGCCAATGCGATCGCGAACGAACTGAAGATAAAGCTGGACGGCGCGCGCGCGAATGGCGCGGCGGTTGCCGATACGACCGACCTTCAGGCCTACGATCTGTATCTCAAGGGTATCGCGCTGTGGCAGGCGCGCGGCGACAAGAACCTGCACGACGCCATACGGTCGTTCCGCGCCGCACTCGCGCGCGATCCGAACTATGCCAAGGCCTGGGCCGGGCTTGCGCTCACGTATGCGATCCTGCCCGAATGGGCCAACGATCCACTCGCCGAGACCCGGCCCGCCGCTCGCGATGCGGCCGAGCACGCGCTTGCGCTCGATCGCGACCTGCCTGAACCCTACGCCGTGCTCGGCTACATCGCGGCTTCCGAATTCCGCTTCACGACCGCGCGTGCGATGTACCAGCGTTCGATCGACCTGGCGCCGTCGTATGCCAGCGGCCATCAATGGTTCGGCGAGTCGTTGAGTTGGGAAGGCGACAACGACGCAGCACTGATCATGATCCGCAAGGCAGTCGCACTCGATCCGAAGTCTGCGATCGTGAATTCCGTCCTGGTCAGCGTTCTCAACACCGCGAGTCGCGACGACGAGGCGCTGGCGGCCTGCGAAACGATCGTGGCGATCGAAGCGGAGTGGTGCCCGCTGCTGCAATTCGACATTGCGATGTCGCGCAAGGACTACGCGCGCGCTCGCGTGGCTCTGGAAAAGCCGGCAACGGATCGCGGGCCGGAGGCGCTGCGCGCGTTCCATGCGCAAATGGACGCGCTGGACGGCAAGGGCGATGTGCAGGCGATCGCCCAGCAACTGTTGGAGCTGCCGGACGGGCAAGAGAATCCGGGCGGCCTGACCCCGCTCAATGCCTATGACGCCATGTACTGGTTCATGGCCATCGGCCGCAACGATCTGGCGGTAACGCGCTATGCGCGCTACGCGCGCGATCTCCCCTACGTTGCGCGCCAACTGGCTTTCGACCGCCACTACGCCGTGCTGCATTGCGAGCCGCGGTTCGTGGATCTGCTGCGTTCGCTCAAGGTCGAAGAGCCGTACCTTGCGGCGCCGTGCCCGAAGGCCCATTGAGATGTCGCTGATCGCCGAACTCAAGCGCCGCAACGTTATTCGCATGGCTGGCTTGTACCTGGTCGGCGCCTGGCTACTGGTGCAGGTGTCGAGTACTGTGTTGCCCGCGTTCGACGTGCCGGGCTGGGCGCTGCGCATGTTGATCGTCGTTCTCGCGATCGGTTTCCTGCCTGCGCTGATCATCTCCTGGGTGTTCGAGCTCACGCCGCAGGGGTTGAAGCGCGACGAGGACGTGTCGCCGCAGGAGTCGATTGCGCCACAGACTGCACGGCGCATGGATAGGATGTTGTTGCTGGTGTCGGTGTTGGCGATCGGCTATTTCGCGTTCGACAAATTCGTTCTTGCGCCGCGCCGCGAAGCTGTGCTGGTGGCGCAGGCGACCAAGCAGATCGCGGCCGAGGCCAATGCGGAAAAATCGAAGGTCAATCCGCGCTCGATCGCGGTGCTGCCGTTCGTGAACATGTCCACCGATGCGGAAAACGAATTCTTTTCCGATGGTCTGTCCGAGGAAATTCTCAATTCGCTGGCGCGCATCGATGGAATGCAGGTAGTCGGCCGCACCTCCTCGTTTCAGTTCAAGGGCAAGAACGAGGACTTGCGGAGTATTGGCGAAAAGCTCGGCGTGGCGACTGTCCTCGAAGGCAGCGTGCGCCGCGAGGGCGAACGCGCGCGCATCACCGCGCAGCTGATCCGCGCCTCAGACGGCATCCACCTGTGGTCGCAGACCTACGACCGCACCGTGAAAGACAGTTTGGCGGTGCAACTGGACATCGCTGAGCAGGTGGCCGGCGCGTTGAATGTGGTGCTGGACGACAAGCAGCGCGCGCACATGCGCCAAGCCGGGGTGAAGAACGTCGATGCCTTCATCGCCTACCAGAAAGGCTGGAAGCTCTACATCGACGCGCACCGCAAGCCCGACATCGATTTGATCGATGGCCTGCGTTTGGCGAATGTCGAATTCGACAAGGCGATTGCGCTGGAGCCGGATTTTTCCTTCGCGTATTTCGCCGAGACGGATCTCTACGAACACATCCTGATCGCCGATGACCGCAGTCAGGCCGAACGCCTCGATGCGCAGCGCTCCGCGCTGCGCAGCCTACAACTGGCGGCCGATAACAGCCCGGATGAGCAGCAACGCCAGTTGGCGCTGGCCGAACGACAATTCCTGAGCGACGACTGGCATGGATTGTCGGCGCGCATCGAAACCGCTCTCAAGCAACCCGGTTGCAGCGCGCCGAACTGGATGCCGGTTTTCGCCAGCGCCTTCGGCTATGGCGACCTCCTTGAAAACCTCGGCGCGCGGGTGAATGCCTGCGATCCCTTGAATTCGATCAACTTCAACACGCGATCCTGGGCGGCACGCGCGACCGGGCACCCTGAGCGCGCGCTGGCTGTCGAGGCGGCGGCAGTGCAGGCGCGCGGCGGCGGCGCGGTCGGAACCGCCAATCAGGCGATCGCTCTGGCGATGCTCGGACGGATCGAGGAAGCCAGGAAACTGCTCGCGTCCATGGAAGCGAGCGGAGAAAGCTATTACATGGCGCAAGTGATCGTCGGCAGCGCCGGAGGCGAAGTCGCAGCGAGCATCCATGCCCGCTTGCAGAAACTCTATCGCAAAAACGCGAAGTTGAAATTGTGGGCCATCGCCGACGCGGTCGAGGCCGCGCTGTCCGGCAACCGTGCCGAAGCCAATCGGCAAGCTGCCGTGCTGGATGCACGACCTGCTGGCGGCCTGCTGCTGGCGGTGCTCGTCAGCGAATGCCAATGCGGTGCGCCGTTCGATCTCGACGCCACGCCGCACTTCAAGACCACGCTCGCCGAATCCGGTTTGCGCTGGCCGCCGCCGCAGACCATCAAGTACCCGCCGCGCGCGCCGGCCCCGAAGCCATGAGCCTTCTCGCCGAACTCAAGCGCCGCAACGTGATCCGCGCGGGCGTGCTGTACATCGGCGCGGCCTGGGCGCTTGCGCAGGGAATCTCGCAACTGGGGCCATCGGTCGGCGCACCGGAGTGGGCGACACGCTGGTTTCTCGTCGCGGCTGCGATCGGTTTTCCATTCTTCCTCGCGTTCGCGTGGTTCTTCGAGTTCACTCCCGAAGGTCTCAAGCTCGAAAGTCAGATCGACCCGGCTGACTCGATCACTCAGCACACCAGCAAGACGCTCGATCGCTGGATCATCGCCGTGCTCGCGCTGGCGGTGGTGCTGCTGCTGACCGATCACTTCGTCTCGCGTCGCGAAG
>JAYTQX010000447.1:0-2933 GCA_043746455.1 Pseudomonadota bacterium | reverse complement strand
TCGGCGGTCCCGGCGCGGGCAAAACCGTCTTTGCCCTGCAATGCCTCGTCAATGCCGCACGCCTGCGGCGAACCCGCGGCGTTTTCGTCGCCTTCGAGGAAAATCCGGTTCAAATCATCGCCAATGGCGCCACGTTCGATTGGGGCCTGGCAAAACTTGCGCAACGCGAGATTTTCTTTCTGAATGCGCAATTGTCACCGACGCTGGTAAACGCAGGCTCCTTCGACCTAACCGGGATGCTAGCCATCCTCGCAGCCAAGATAAATGCGATGGGTGCCGAGTGGATCGTATTCGATGGCATCGACGTGCTGTTGACGCTGTTGCAGGACCCCGGCGCGGAAATGCGCGAGATATATCGCATCCGCGACTGGCTCGTGGAGCATTCATTGACCGCTATCGTCACGGCCAAGATCGACGATGGCACTTCCGAGGTAATGAGCTACGGCTTCTTGCAATTCATGGTCGATTGCGTCGTGCGATTCGAGCGGCGGCAGCAGGACCGCATCTCCGCGCACAGTATTCAGATTGCAAAATATCGCGGCTCCGGCTTTGCGGCGGCTGAGTTTCCCGTGAGCTTCGGACCGCCTGGCATCGAGATCGGCGGTACCGAACCCGCGAAGGTTCTACTGAGCGTTTCAGGCGAGCGCATTACCGCGGGCTTCAAGCGTCTCGACACGATGCTTGGCGGCGGCGTATATCGCGGTAGTAGTACCTTGGTGACCGGCGTGCCGGGCACGGCCAAAACGACCTTGGCCGGCAAGTTCGCCGAGGCTGCATGCCGGCGTGGCGAACGCACGTTGTTCGTCAGCTATGACGAAGCGGCGGCCCAAATCGTCCGCAATATATCGTCGGTCGGAATTCAACTGAAGGAGCATGTCAATTCCGGCCTGCTGCGCCTGCACTCTGCGCGCATGGAGGGAGCGAGCGCTGAGGAGCATTTGCTCAACCTGAAAGCACTGATCGACGAGTATCAACCGCGTTGCATGGTCATTGATCCATTGACCGCGATTTCCAAGACCGGCACCTTGGGCACGGCGCGCGCGGTTGCCAATCGGCTCATTTACATGATCAAGGACCGGGGAATTACGCTGCTCGTGACGGCCCCGAGCGAAACTGGAGATCCTCGGGCCGAAGCCACCGATCTGCAGATCTCGACGATCGTTGATACTTGGATACATCTTTCTTACTTGGTGCAAAGCGGTGAGCGCAACCGGGTGCTCACTATCGTCAAATCCCGCGGTACCCGGCACTCGAACCAAGTGCGCGAGTTGGTGTTGAGCAAGGGCGGAGTGACGCTCGCGGACGTCTATAGTGCGGGAGGCGAAGTGCTGATGGGAACGCTGCGCTGGGAAAAGGAGGCTGAGGAAAGGGTCGTGAGCTTGCGGCGCCACGGGGAAATGGAGCGCAAGTGGCGCAAACTTCAGGTCGCCGAAGCGCCGACGAGTGCCAAGCTCAAAGATCCGCGGATGGCGCTGCAACGACAAAGCGCCGAGTTGGCATTGTATGCCGATGAGAACGCGGTGCGTAGCCTCTCCACGAGCGAACGGGACGCGGCATTACGCAAAATGCGCAGCGCGGATGCGCCGGATCTCGCCTCGAAACCCAAGGGCAACGGAACTTCTCGACAAGGGCGGCGCGCATGAACCGACAGCGCAAGTCCAAGCTGCGCGATGCGGACTTTACCACCGTCGTCATGTTGCGGCTCTACATCGCGGGCGATGCACCCAATTCGGTGCAGGCCATTGCCAATCTCGAGGCCATCTGCCAGGAGTATTTGCAGGGCGGACACAAACTCGAGGTTATCGACGTACTCAAGCACCCGCGTCGCGCGATGGCCGACGGAGTGCTGGTCACGCCGAGCCTCGCCAAGCTGTCGCCGAATCCGGTCGCCAACATTATTGGCAATCTCAGCGACAAATCCAAGGTGCTGCTCGCACTGGGATTAGCGCGTAAAAGCCGCAGCGTCCAATGAACGACGGTTCCACGTCGCGCGCGTCGGCCGCGGTTACGACCGGTTACCCGGTGCGGCTGCAAGGCGTATTGTCGCAATTGGCCAATGGCAGCCGCGAACGGCGAGCCATCGATGCGGGCGAGATTGACGCGATCATCGACTATGCGCGTCGCAATGTCATCCTCTTCCCCGCGGCGCGACGTGCGCTGCAAGAGGGTGCTCGCGCAAGGGCGATTACGCACAGCGGGTTGCTTGCAAATAGCCTGCTGGCTGTACTGCCTCACGAGGAACAGCGCCGCCTGCTGCAGGGACTTGAGTCAGTTCGGCTGCAGTTGGGCGCCGTGCTGCACGAGCCTGGTGAAGCGCTTCAGTTCGTGTACTTTCCGATCGACAGTGTGGTTTGCTTGATCGCAACCGTTGAGAGTCACAAGGAGTTGGGAGTCGGATTGGTAGGCCCTGAAGGCATGGTCGGGATTTCGGACGTGCTCGAAGCAAACGTGTCCTCGGTGCGCGCGCTGGTGGCGGCAATGGGAATGGCTCTGCGCATGGAAGCGACCTGCTTTTGGGAGACGTTGCGGCAATGTCCACGATTGCGGCATGAACTGTACCGCTACACCGATGACAAGTTGACGCTCGCAAGGCAAGCCCTGGCGTGCAACTGCTTTCACAGCGCCGAGCAACGGTTGGCCCGGTGGTTGCTGATGATCGGCGATCATGCACGGTCGCGCGGATTTTTTCTGACGCAGGAATTTCTCGCCCGCATGCTGGGTGTGCGGCGCGTCACCGTCACGCAGGTCGCAAGTAGTCTGCAAAATCGCGCTCTGATCAGCTACAAGCGCGGTAATATTCACATCGTCAATCGCAGCGGTCTTGAGGCGGTCTCGTGCCGCTGTTACCGGAGACTCAAAGATCTGCACGAGCGGACCGCGCGCGCAATTGGATTGCCTGGCCAGCTAATAAGTCGCAAGCGACGGGTCGGCAA
>JAYTQX010000446.1:0-4299 GCA_043746455.1 Pseudomonadota bacterium | reverse complement strand
TTCATCGCCGGTCGATGCGATAATCGCGCACCTTTTCAGCACGGACGGGCGGTTAGCTCAGCGGTAGAGCACTGCTTTCACACGGCAGGGGTCACAGGTTCAATCCCTGTACCGCCCACCACTACAAAAGGTTTGCTGCGTTACGCAGCGTTCACGAAAAACCCCCGCCGCTTCGGCCGCACACAAGCGACACCGATTTCGAGTTGCAGTAGGCAAATGCGCTTCAGCAGGCGGCCAAGAGTTTTTGCTGCCTGCTCGATGATCTGCGCGAGGCCGGGAGCGCCGTCAGGGTCGATGAGGAGGTCGAGGAGGTGAAGCCGTGAACGCGAAGTCAGCTCGATTGCCCGCCGCCGCGTCCGCTTCCAGCTTCGACGAGTCCCGTCGCAGCTATGCGCTCGCGGGGCATTGGACCGTCGAGGTGAGCGGTAATTAGCGGCTCGTAGTCGCATTTGAGGGCAAGGATGCCGTGCTCCCCGATTATCGCGGTAAACACCGATGGAGGACCTATGACCGAAATGCGCAACCTCCCTCATCCGGGCGCGTTCTGCGCGAGCGGCGTCACCACGAACAACTTCCCACGGCCACATACGTCCATGGCTAGCTCAATTCCGGCATGTGCACAAAATTCATGCCGTACTAGCTCGTCAGCAGCATCGGCACCGCAAGCATCGCGCGCATCGATGCGTTGACTCGGAACCCTTGGTCGTGCAGGTCGCGAAAATACGCTCGCAGTTCGTCCGGAATCAACTCCGGATGCGGGCGCGATTCCAACGGGCTGATAGACTGACCGCCGTCCGCAGCCGCTCGAGGCAGTCCGGTGCCTGTTTCCGCAAATTCGCTGAAGGCGATCTTGTCCGCGCTCGGCGCGAACTTCGCGATCTTCATCGCCAAACTCGCCGCAGCGATGCTGACCAGTTCGGGCGCGATGCTCGCCGAAGCCGTGCATTCGCTGGCCGACTGCGGCAACCAAGGCCTGTTGATCCTCGGCCTGCGCCAGGCCAAGCGCCCACCGTCGCCGGACTATCCGCTCGGCTGGGGCAAGTCCCTCTATTTCTGGTCGTTCCTGGTCGCCCTGCTGCTGTTCAACATCGGCGGCATTTTCTCGATCTACGAAGGCGTGCACAAATTGGCGGCGCCCGAGCCGATGCAGCGGCCGTGGCTCGCGGTCGGCGTGCTGATGTTCGGCGTGGCCGCCGAAAGCTTCTCGATGCACGCTTGCCTGACCGAAATCAACAAGGTGCGTGGCGCCGCCAATCTTTGGCGCTGGTTCCGCGACAGCCGCTCGAGCGAGCTGATCGTCGTCTTCGGCGAGGATCTGGCGGCCTTGCTCGGGCTTGCCGTTGCGCTGATCGCCGTTGCGCTGACGATCGCCACCGGCGATCCGTTGTACGACGCGCTCGGCACGCTCGCGATCGGCGCGCTGCTGATCGTCATCGCCATCTTCATCGCGATCGAGGTCAAGGCGCTGTTGATTGGGCAAAGCGCCGAGCCGGCCCTGAAAGCCGATATTCTCGCCTTTCTGCAAGCGCGGCCGGAGATTCGTCGAGTCTTCAACCTAATCGCGATTCAGCTCGGCCCGGATGTCATGCTGGCGGTCAAGGCCGAGATCTCGGCCGACGTCGCGGGGCGCGATTTGATCGCGGCGATCAACGAGGTGGAGCGCGATTTGAAACGACGGTTTCCGCAAGTGCGCTGGAGTTTCTTCGAACCGGACATCGCCGATTGAACCGGCCCGCGCGCGGCCACGGATCCTGAAAAGACCAGCCGCACCGATCGGCGCGATCGCCCGATCCTGACCAGTTGAATTTGCTGTGAAACACGTCCAACCCTTGTGTTGCGCTTGTTATATTGAAGCCGCCGGGTCGAGAAATACCATCATTGCGACTTCGCATTACACGCGAACGCGACGGATTATGGCGGCCACTGAGGCGATGAGCTTGGGCTATGGCGGGGTTTCCTTGGTGAGCCGCGCGTGCGGCTTGTCGCGTAAGGCCATTCGCACGGGAATTGTGGCGCTCGAACGTCGAGGAAAGCCCTTGCTGGGCCGTGTGCGTCGTGCGGGAGGCGGACGCAAATCGATCACGCAGTCTGATCCGGTCCTGGTGCAGACACTCGAAGCATTGATCGATGAGCAGACGCGGGGGGACCCTGAGTCGGCACTACGGTGGATATGCAAGAGCACCCGCTCGATTGCCGGAGAGCTGGTGGAGCAAGATCATCCGGTCAGCCACATGAAAGCGGCGCAGATTCTGCGTGATCTCAACTACAGCTTGCAGGGCAATCGCAAGACCGAGGAGGGCGCGGCTCACCCCGACCGCGACGCGCAGTTCCGGCACATCAACGCGACGGTCAAACAGTGTCTGGGGCAAGGCATCCCCGTCATTTCGGTCGACACCAAGAAGAAAGAGCTCTTGGGCAATTATCACAATGCCGGTGCGCAATGGCTGGCGGCTCCGGCTGTGGAAGTTGGAGCTGCAGAAGCTTGCCGACCAAACGGCATTGGACATTTCTGTCTGCCATTTTCCGCCCGGCACCAGTAAGTGGAAAAAGATCGAGCATCGCCTCTTTTCCTTCATCTCATCGAATTGGCGCGGCGAGCCTTTGCGGGACTACGAGACGATAGTCAACCTGATTGCTGCGACGACGACGGCGAAGGGCCTGAAGGTCACCTGCCGACTGGATCGGAGAAAATATCCGATCGGGCGCGAAGTGACCAACGAGCAGATGGAGCAAGTCAATTTGGAGCGAAACGAGTTCCACGGCGAGTGGAATTATTTAATAAAGCCGAACGCGAAAAAGAAGACTTGATACCTTTTATTATTTACAGATCCTTACCCTGTCGCGACCGCAAAATTTCCGCGAGGATCGCAGACATTCAACGCGGTCGATGCGCTCTCTCCACAGCGGCCATTGCGTATTGCTGTCATTCAAGCGCCTATGTGTATAATACACACGACAAAGCCGACAGCTGATCGAGCTTTTGCTTGCGGACGGCTGGCAACTTCAGCGGACGCGCGGCAGTCATCACCAGTTCATGCATCCGCACAAGGCCGGCACGGTGACGGTGCCGCATCCGAAGAAAGATCTCGGCGCCGGTTTGGTCGAGGCGATCCAGAAGCAAGCCGGTCTTAAATGAGGTATTAATCTATGCGGTATCCAATTGCCATTGAATCCGGCGACGCCAAGCACGCCTACGGCGTCGTTGTGCCGGATCTGCCCGGTTGCTTTGCCGCCGGCGATACGCTGGATGAAGCCCTCACTAATGCCAAAGAAGCGATACTGCTGCACCTAGAGGGTCTGCTCGATGATAGCGAACCCGTTCCGAAGGCTAGCGATATCGAGAGCTTTCGACGAAAGCGCGCTTTCCGCAATTGGACTTGGGCTGTCATCGATGTGGACATGAGTCAGCTCGGCGACAAAGCGGCACGGATTAATATTACGCTGCCACAGCGGGTTCTTCGTGCCGTGGATGCTCATGCTCGCCGGCAAGGCGAGACTCGCTCGGGATTCCTTGCGCGCGCCGCACTTGACGCAATGCGTAAGCCTGGCTGAATAATTGAGAACTGCGTAAGTACGTGCCCGTAGTGTCCAGGAATTTCGTCGGCGGTGGTCGAGCGGCTTGGCGATGGGAATAGCCGAGCATTCCGTCGATTCGCTCGCGCCGGCTGACGGAAACGCTTGCACGGCGATCGACATCGGGAGGTCTCTGTAGTCGGTTTTCGAGATCTTGGTGATTACGTTCATCGTGGTAGTGAGCCATAAACTGCTCGGCGAAAGCATTTAAATTCGATGATGTCGGCGGCAGGCGAATGACGTGGATACCCTTCCGGACGAGGGTGTTACGAAATTTGTCGTGGTATTTTGTATCCCGGTCGAGAATCAAATACCGCTTGCCGCGGAGAATTCCGGCGGCTGAATCCGTGAAATTGCGCGCAATCTGCATCATCCACTCACCATCAGGATGAGTCGTGACTCCGGCAATGTGCATGGACCTGGAGGCGATGCCGATAAAGACCAGAATATGGTGCGTGACAAGACCCTTGAGCGCGCAAACCTCGACGGTCAGCAAGTCCGTCGCCGCCAAGCATTCCCAGTGAGCCTTCAAAAACCTCGACCATCGGCCATGCTGGTCGCGCTCGGGGGCGGGCTCGATGCCGTTCTCTTTGAGGATATTGGCAATTGTACCGCGTGCCACTGGGGATAGTACTTTCAAACCACCTGCTCTGCCGAAGCCCGCCAGAACGCGATCCGCAATCCCGCTGGCGCCGGCTTTCTGCCTGCATGCCGGCAGCCCAGACG
>JAYTQX010000445.1:0-3283 GCA_043746455.1 Pseudomonadota bacterium | reverse complement strand
CGCCGGCGCCTTGATGGCGTATTTGCCGCGAGCGCGGCCGACCGCGAAGGTGACGCCGAGCAGCAGCAGCACGGTGAGCAGGGTGACCAGCGCAGGCAGGTGGTTCATGACGGTTCCTCGTGAAAGATCGCCCACTCTAAACCAACTGGGAGTTCCACTGGCTCTGCCGGGCAGACATTCGAAATCAAGTTCTGACTGGTGCTCTGCCGCCTCGCGCAGGGGATCATTGACCTCTCGCGTCTGACGTGGTTTACCTGAGGTAACTCATGCAGCGGGCGCTAGCTACGTAGAAAGTACGCTGTGGCGACATAGCCTGCAGAGTTTCGGGTCATAGTTCTCGAGTCATAGACTAGGAAGCTCTGACTGCGAAGACTTTTTCCAGCAACCGAGATAGCTTCTCTCGTTCGGACACTTCCAGTGGAGCAAAGGATTCGGCGACGACCTCGCTCATAATCTTTTGCCCGGCCCGCAGCATAGTCTGCCCCTTGGGAGTCAATCGGTGGATTGTTGCCCGCCCAAAGCCAGGGCGTTGCTCGACCAGCCCTCGAGCCAACAAGCGCCGGACAAGCGTTCCGAATGACTGGTCCGAGTTGAACGTTCGCTCTGCGAGCTGGTGCTGCGAGCAACCCGGATTCCGATCGATCTCCCGTAATGCATTCCATTGCACCAAGCTGATATCCAGCGGCGCGAGCTTCGCATCCAGCGTTCGGTGATGACTATGCTGAATGCACTTGATAAGCCATCCGAGGCGTTCGAGTTCGCTTGACATGTAAGAATACTTATATAAATATGTTTGTATGTCAAATCGTGTTCCGTGCACTGCGTCAACCTCTCAAAGGAGTAGCCCATGCTCAAGGTACAGATCATCGTCGGCAGCACCCGCGAAGGCCGAAACGCCGATGCCGTCCTGCTTTGGGTCATGCGCGCAGTTCAATCGAAAGCGGCATTCGACTTAGAGATTCTCGACCTGCGCGATTGGCCGCTGCCGTTTTTCCAGGAAACCATCGCAACCGTCGAAAATTTCGCTGATCCCACGTACTCAGACCCGCTAGTCAAGCGTTGGAATAACAAGATCAAGGAAGCCGACGCCTATATCGTCGTGACCCCGGAGTACAACCACAGTCTGCCGGCCATTCTCAAGAACGCCGTAGACACGGTGTTTTTCTCCTACAGCTTTCGTCGAAAGCCTGTCGCTTGCGTGGGTTACAGCCTCGGCGCCACCGCAGGTGCCCGTGCGGTCGAGCATCTGAACCAGGTCATGCTCGAAACAGAGGCTGTCCCTGTTCGGACCCCCACGCTGATCCCCTTCATCACCAACGCATTCGACGCTGACGGCAGGTCGACCAATCCCGCACTGGATTTGGTGCTGGATGTAATGCTGGATGATCTCGCCTGGCTGGGCAACGCCTTGAAGTCAGCGCGGTCTGAAGGTTCATCAGTTCCTGCGGCACTACGAATCCGAGCCGGAAGTCCGAGGGCGTCCCCGGCATCGCGTTGAAGCTGAGAGCTTGGGGCAAGCCACCTGTGATCGCCGTCGGGTGTGCGTGGCAAGGCGCGCCGTCGGCGTTGGTACTTGCATGGCTATCGGATCGGCATCAACAGTTGCAGTCCGACGTTACCTACGATTGATCAGACTGTTCAGATTGCACAGCCAGAGCGGCCGACACAACTTCCGCCATGGAGGTGGTTGGCCTGCCGATAAGGCGCGACAGTTCGCCACCGTCGTCGAATAGCTGGTCTTTAGCCGCGGCCGCGTCGGCATCGGCCAGTATGTCGGCTAGTGGCGGGGGCAGACCGGCGCCGACAAGCGCCGCGGCATAGTCTGCCTGGGACAGATCGACATAACGTACGTCTCGTCCGGATTGGCGGGAGATTTCGGCGGCATAGTCGGTGAGTGTGAAGCCGTTGTCGCCGGCCAGTTCGTAGACCGGCTCGGGTCGATCAGCAAGCAGCACCGCGGCGGCCGCCTCGGCGTAGTCAACTCGCGCTGCCGTGGCAAAGCGGCCGTCGCTGGCACAGCCAAAGTGCGCGCCGTTGGCCAGCGCAGGGGCGAGGCCCATGGTCAGGTTTTCCGTGTACCAGCCGTTGCGGAGCATGACGGCACCTATATCGGCCTGTGCCAACAAGGCTTCAGTTTCGCGATGCTCCTCGGCCAGCGCCAGCGCACTGGTGTCGGCGTGCAAGATGCTTGTGTAGGCCAGACGCTTGATGCCCGCGCGCACTGCGGCTTCGATGACGTTTTGATGCTGCAGCGTGCGCCCACGCACGTTGCTGGATGACACCAGCAGCATCCGATCGATGCCGGCGAGGGCCGCGTCCAGCGTGTCCGGTAGATCATAGTCGGCGATGCGTACCTTCACGCCGCGGGCGGCCAAATCAGAGACCGATTCCGAATGACGCACGGCGGCCGTGATCTGATCAGGCGGTAGCCACCGTAGCAGTTGGGTCAATACCAGGCGACCAATCTGGCCATTGGCGCCGGTGACGAGGATCTGCGGGCGTTTCGAATCAAACATGATTGGTACCTTCTAGTGGTCTAATAATGAATGCAGGTCTATATTAAAAACCAGCCTCAGTTTTCGTAAGGAGGCACTTTTTGGTGATCAGGCGAGCTGGAGGTAACCCATGGGGCAAAGCCTATCGATTGTGGATTCGCGCTTCGAACGCTGGCTAACCGGCACGGCCGGGCCATCGGCCTGCCCGGTCCGCGACGTTCTCGATCACATCGCGTCTAAATGGACGACGCTGATACTGATCAGCATGGCCGGCAAGCCCCAGCGGTTCGGCGCAATCCGGCGCGCGCTGCCGGACATTTCCAAACGCATGCTCACGCAATCGTTGCGTCAGTTGCAGCGCGATGGTTTGATCACGCGCCATGTTTTTCCCACAAAACCACCCAGTGTGGAGTATCGGCTCTCACCACTGGGCCAATCCATGCTTGGGCCGCTGGCCGACCTGATCGATTGGGCTGAAAGCAGCCACGCTAAAATTCGGCGCGCTCGGTCCGAGTACGATGCGGCCGAGGCGGGAGATCGCGTATAAGCATATGCTCGTATGGTACAAATTTGAGGTCGCGGTAAATCGTTCGATTTCAGCCAGTCGCGAATGCGTACAGCGAAAACTACAGCTCTCTCGATGAGTGGACGGTGGCCGCATTCGAGGATGACGGATAAGGATTGCGCCCGCTAGGGATGGTCTGAACAAGCCAAGAACTAAATGGACGTCCAGACATCCCTGCTCATTCGCATAAAATTCAGTGAGACGCGGGCGGAATCGTGCCGTT
>JAYTQX010000444.1:0-10493 GCA_043746455.1 Pseudomonadota bacterium | reverse complement strand
CCAATCTCGCGCTGCCCCTGATCCTCGGCCAGTTGTCCGCGATCGGCATGAACGTGGTCGACACGTTGCTGGCCGGACATCTCAACGCGCACACGCTGGCCGCGGTCGCGGTCGGCACCAGCGTGTGGGCGCTCGCGATCAATGCCGCGATCGGCGTGATCATGGCGCTGCCGCCGACGGTCGCGCATCTGGCCGGCGCAGGCCGGCGCGGCGAGATCGGACCGGTATTCCGCCAGGCACTATGGCTGGCGACCTTCGTCGGAATAGCGCTGTTGCTTCTGGTGCGCTACGCGGGGCCGTGGCTGCTCGGCGCGTTCGGCGTCGATCCGAGCATCGTGGAGGACACCGGCAAGTTCCTGCGCGCGATCGCCTGGGGCGCGCCGGCGCTGACCGGCTATCTCGCGCTGCGCGGCCTGTCCGAAGGTCTCGCGCTGACGCGGCCGACCATGTATTTCGGCGCGCTGGGCCTGGTCCTGCTCGCGCCGATCGGCTACGTGTTCATGTACGGCAAGCTGGGCATTGCGCCGCGTGGTGCGCAGGGTTCGGGCGAGGCGAGTGCATTGGTGTTGTGGTTGATGTTCGGCGCGCTCGCGCTGTATCTGCACCTGCGCCGCAACTATCGCGAGATCGCGCCGTTCGCGCATTTCGAGTGGCCGCGCTGGCGCGATATCGGCGCGCTGCTGCGTCTGGGCGTGCCGATGGCCGTAGCCGTGCTGATGGAGTCGGGACTGTTTGTGTGCACCGCGCTGCTGATCGGCTCGCTCGGCGCGGTCACGGTGGCGAGCCATCAGGTGGCGATCAATGTCGCCTCGATCACCTTCATGGTGCCCCTGGGGCTGGCGATGGCCACCACCGTGCGCGTCGGCCATGCGGCCGGTCGCGGCGACGCACGCGGCGCACGCAGCGCCGGATTCGCCGGTATCGGCCTGTCGCTGGCGACGCAGTCGGTCGCTTCGCTGTTAATGGCGCTGTTGCCGCTGGCGATCGCGCGCTGCTACACCAGCGACACCGAGGTCGCCGCGCTCGCCGTGCGCCTGCTGCTGCTCGCCGCGGTTTTCCAGTTCTCCGACGGCATCCAGGTCACCGCGAACGGTGCACTGCGCGGACTCAAGGACACTACGCTGCCGATGGCGATCACCGTCCTCGCCTACTGGGGTATCGGCATGCCGGTCGGCTACTGGCTCGCGTTCCGTCACGGCCTGGGTGCGCGGGGTATGTGGATGGGTCTCGTCGCCGGACTCACGGCGGCTGCGGCGCTGCTGCTGCTGCGCTTCGTGCGCCGCAGCCGCTTGGCCCCCAGCAGCGGTCGAGCATGACTTCAGACGTGTGCCGCGACCCCGCGCTTGCGGTACGCTGCACAGCAAGAATGCAACGTTTCATTGCGAGAGGTTCGTATGGCGGAGAAGAGTCGCGGCGTTTTTGCCACCCTGTTTGTCTGGGCCTGGAATTTGTTCAATTTCATCCGCCGCCTGGTATTCGGTGCGATCGCCCTGTTGTTGCTGATCATCTTCCTGGTTGCCCTGCGCAGCAGCGGCGGCGCCAGACTCGGCGAGCGCACCGCGCTGGTGCTCAATCCGAAAGGCAATATTGTGGAACAGTATACTTCCGAGCCGGCGCAGCGTGCGCTCGCCAGCGCGTTCGGCGGCAAGGTCAGGGAAGTTCAGCTGCGCGATATCCTGCGCGCGATCGACGCCGCGGCCGCCGACAGTCGCATCGAGCGTCTGGTGATCGAGCCGGACGAAATCGCGGGTGCCGGCATGTCGACCCTGCACGAGATCGGCGCGGCGATCGAGCGCTTCAAGGCCGCGGGCAAGGACGTCGTCGCCGTATCCAATTCGATGAGCCAGGGTCAGTATTTGCTGGCTGCGCACGCGAACCAGATCCTGCTGCATCCCGACGGCGATCTGCTGCTCGAAGGTCTCGGCCGCTACCGCACCTACTACAAGGATGCGCTCGACTGGCTCGGCGTCGAGGTGCATCTGTTCCGCGTTGGCGAATACAAGTCCTACGCCGAGCCCTACATCCGCAACGACGCCTCGCCCGAATCCAAGGAAGCCGATCTGTTCTGGATGAACGACGTATGGAACGGCTATCTCAAGGAAATCGGCGCTGCACGCAAGCTCGATCCGAAGGGCATCGCCGCGCAGATCGACAACTACACCACTTCGATCAAGGCGGCGAACGGCGATCTCGCCCAGCTTGCGCTCGACGGCAAGCTGGTCGACAAGCTGGCCACGCACGACGAGGCCGAGGCCCTGCTGATCGCCAAGGGCGTGAAAGAGGAGCACAGTTTCCGCCAGGTCGATTTCCAGGATTATCTTGGTATCGTGCAGCGCGAAAACCTGCACGATACGCGCCCGCAGGTCGCCGTGGTCGTCGCCGAAGGCGAAATCATGAGCGGCGACCAGGCGGCGGGCACGGTCGGCGGCGAATCTACCGCCAAACTGATCCGCAGCGCACGCGAGAACAACAAGGTCAAGGCGCTGGTGTTGCGCGTGAACTCGCCCGGCGGCGATGCATTCGCCTCGGAGCTCATCCGCCGCGAGGTGGAACTGACCAAGTCCGCGGGCAAACCGGTGATCGTGTCGATGGGCGATGTCGCGGCCTCGGGGGGCTACTGGATTTCGATGAACGGCGATCAGATTTTCGCCGAGCCGACAACGATCACCGGCTCGATCGGCATCTTCGGCCTATTCATGAACATCCCCAACACTTTGGCCAAGATCGGCGTGCATACCGATGGCGTCGGCACGACGGCGTTCGCCGGTGCGATCGATCCGCGTCGATCGCTCGACCCGAAAGTCGGCGCGGTGATCCAGAGCATAATCGACAAGGGCTATCAGAGCTTCATTGGCAAGGTCGCTGCCGCACGCAAGAAGAAGCCCGAGGAAATCGACGCGATCGGACGCGGTCGCGTGTGGAGCGGCGCGCAGGCCAAGGAGCGCGGCCTGGTCGATCAACTCGGCGGTCTGCGTGAGGCCACGGCCGCCGCCGCGCAGGCGGCGAATATCGGCGGCAACTACCAGGTGCGCTACGTCGAAAAAGAAATGTCGGCCTGGGAGAGATTTGCCGTCAGCCTGAGCAACGACGCGCTTGCGCGCATTGGCCGCGCGGTCGTGCCGGAAGCGGCGCGCGTGTTGCTCGCGCAGGCGGACGTGCAGGGCCAGCTCAAATTGCTGCGTTCGCTCGACGCCAACAAGGTCGGCGTGTTCGCCTATTGTTTCTGCGAGATCAAGTAGCGCTCGCACCTGTCAGACAGCGTCGATCAGACGCGATTTGGGCGGCTGCGCGCGCTAACGGTCCTGCGACGCGCGGCCGCCGGCGCCGGCCAGCCTCCGCGCTGTATACTTGTGGAAAATTTCCGGTTTGACGAGGGCATCATGAATTTCATCTGCCGCATAACGTTCGCCGCTACTCTGGGTCTCGCCGCCATGCCATCGCTTCACGCCGAAACCGATCCGCATTCCTACGCGCAGCCGGACAAGGTGCGGGTGACGGCGCTCGACCTCGATCTGTCGGTGGCGTTCGACAAGCACGAGCTTGCCGGCAGCGCAACGCTCGATCTTGATTGGCGCGACATAGCGGCGCGTGAACTGGTGCTCGATACGCGCGACCTGAAGATCGACAAGGTCGAAGCCGTGGACAAGTCCGGCAAGTGGAGCGAGGCGAAGTTCAGTCTCGACAAGCCTGTCGCGCGGCTCGGCTCGGCGTTGCGCATAGCGCTGCCGGCGCAAAGCGGGAAAGTGAAAATCGTCTACTCGACCAGCCCCGATGCGTCCGGCCTGCAGTGGCTCGATCCGGCGCAGACGGCCGGCAAGAAATATCCGTTCATGTACTCGCAGTCCGAGTCGATCGCCGGGCGCAGTTGGGTGCCACTGCAGGATACGCCGGGCGTGCGTTTCTCCTACACCGCGCATATCCGTACGCCGAAAGAACTGCGCGCGGCGATGAGCGCGAACAACGATGCCAGACATGCGCTCGACGGCGATTTCCGCTTCGTCATGCCGCAGAAGATTCCGTCGTATCTGCTCGCGCTGGCGATCGGCGATATCGCGGTCAAGGAAACCGGCCCGCGCAGCGCGGTGTATGCCGAGCCGGAAACCGTGGCCGCCGCGGCGAAGGAGTTCGAGGACGTCGAGACGATGATCGCGACGACCGAGAAACTGTATGGGCCCTACCGCTGGCAGCGCTACGACATCCTCGTGTTGCCGCCATCGTTCCCGTACGGCGGCATGGAGAATCCGCGCCTGACCTTCGCCACGCCGACCGTGATCGCCGGCGACAAGTCGCTGGTCGGCGTGATCGCGCACGAGCTTGCGCATTCGTGGTCGGGCAATCTCGTCACCAATGCCGCGTGGCGCCACGTCTGGCTCAACGAGGGCTTCACCACCTATGTGCAGGGTCGTATTGTCGAGGCGGTCTACGGCAAGCAGCAGGCCGACGAGGAGTTCCTCGTCGCCGCCAACGAGCTGCGCAAGACCTTCGCCACGGCACCGGCTGCCGAACAATTGCTGGTGCCGGATCTCACCGGCAAGGACGCGGACGACTCGCTCTCCGATGTGCCGTATACGAAGGGTTCGTGGTTTCTGCAAACGCTCGAAGCGAAGTTCGGCCGCGATACCTTCGATCGATTCCTGCGCAGCTACTTCGATCATTTCGCATTTCAGAGCATCACCACCGATCAGTTTGTCGCCTATCTCAAGACGAATTTGCTCGACAAATATCCGGGCAAGTTCAGCATGGATGAGGTGAACGCATGGCTGCATCAGCCCGGCATTCCGGCCGATGCACCGCTGCCCAGCTCGGCAAGCTTTGCGCAACAGGACAAGCTGCGCGAGCAGTTCCTCGCCGGCAAGCTTGATGCGGCCGGACTCGCTGCAAAGACCTGGCGCACCCAGGAGTGGCGCTATTTCCTCGATCAACTGCCGGCGAAACTCAGCGCCGGACAGATGCAGGATCTCGACAATACCTATCATCTGACCGGCACGCACAATGCGGAAATTGCGTTCCGCTGGTATCGCCTCGCGATCGGCAGCGACTACCAGAGCGCATTCCCGGCGATGCGCGAGCACATGCTGCGCATCGGTCGGCGCATTCTTGTCGTACCGTTGTATGAAGCGCTGGCGAAGACGCCGCAAGGCAAGACACTGGCTGAAAAAATCTACGCCGAAGCCAAGCCCGGCTATCACCCGATGACGCGTGGGGCGGTGGAAAAAGTACTGGCAGGCAAGAAGTAGCCCCACGTCGACGGGAAGAATGAAGAGCTCGCAATGACGCTCTCCTTCGTTCCAGATCGTGGAACGTTCCGACGCAATACCAGCGGCTATCGTGCGAGGCTGCGCAAATCCCGTGCACGCGACCGGCTCACCGCCAGACTGACGCCATTCTCAAGTTCGGCGAGCATATGGCCGTCGGCCGCGCGCCGGAACGCCTGCACGTGGTCGAGATTGACGATATGCGCGCGATGGATGCGCGCGAAACGCCGCGGATCGAGGCGGCTCTCCAGTTGGCTCAGCGACAGGTGCAGCGGATGCTGGGTGTCGCCGACGTGCGCGGCGATGTAGTCGCCGACTGCCTCGAACCAGGCGATATCGGCAACGGCCAGCGGAATGATGGAACGGCCGACGCGCACGAACAGCCGGCTCACCGGCGCCTGGCTCAGGGCCTCGCCAAGGCGGTCGAGCGACGGTACCCGCGGCTCGCCGAGCGCGGCGCGCACCCGATCGAGCGCGGCGTGCAGCCGTTCCGCGCCGAACGGCTTGAGCAGATAGTCGAGCGCGCCGAGTTCGAACGCGGTAACCGCGTGCTGCGCATAGGCGGTGGTGAACACGAACAGCGGCTGATGCTTTACCAGACGCGCCACGTCGGTGCCGAGCAGGCCCGGCATCTGGATATCGAGGAAGACGAGCTCCGGCTTGAGAGTATCGATCGCCTCGACCGCCGCAGGCCCGCTCGCCGCTTCGCCTACGCAGGCGATCCAGTCGATTTCGGCGAGTAGATGGCGCAGGCCGGCGCGCGCGACAGGTTCGTCATCGACGACCAGCGTCGAGACTTTCGCAGCATCATTCATCGTTCGTACTCGCGCGTGAGCGATCCGCGATCCGGTCGGCAAGTTGCGGCACGCTCAGCGTGACGCGGAAACCACGCGCAGCTTCGCTGGAGAGTTCAAGCTGTGCGCGACCGCCATACAGCCAGCGCATACGCTCGCGCAGGCGGCGCAGGCCGGTGCCCGTGCTGCGCTCGATATCGACCAGGTTCGCGCCGGCACCGTCGTCGCTCACCATCAGCGTCAACGTTGCCGTGGTTGCCGTCGCGGTGATTGCGAGCCGGGTCGGCTCGGCGCGCGGCATTTTCAACCAGCGTCTGCAACGCGAACGAGGGCAGCAGTGCCGCGCGCGCCACCTCGTCGACCTCTGTATGCACGACCAAGCGGTTGCCGAAGCGAATGCATTCGATCGCGAGATAGCGCTCGACGAAGGCCCATTCCTCAGCCAGCGAAACCAGGTCGCGTTGCTCCTCGATCGTCGTGCGCAGGGCGCCGGCGAGCTGTTCGGCCGCGCGCGCCGCGCCGCGCGGATCCAGCGGTATCAGCTGCACGACCGTGTGCAGGGCATTGAAAAGAAAATGCGGATGCAATTGCGCGCGCAAGGTATCGAGCTGCATGCGCGCGGTCTGCGCCTCGATCTTTGCCGTGCGCTGTGCGGCGAGATTCGCATAAGCCACGCCGGCGACGACGATATACAGCCAGATTCCGGTAAGGAAGAATAGCCCGAGGCCAGGGCCGATGACGAGCACAAGATGGCCGACGATCAGGCTGTCGATCAGACTCATCAACACCAGCCAGCTCGCCGCGTAGCCGGCAGCGGCGAGCACGTGTATGCCGACGAAGCCCAGCCTGAACGGATGCGGCCACGGCATGCGCTCGGTGAATTTGTATACGACGACGCCGAGCACGGCTCCTGCGGCGATCATGCGCAGCGCGCCGAGCGCGGCATTGCCGATCGGCATGCCGTGCGCAAGCACGATGAGCGCGGCGAACAACGCCCACATCGGCAGCCACGCGACGGCGAGTTGCAACCAGACCCAGCCGCGTGCCATGCGCGCCTCTAGTCCGTATGCAATCGTGGGAACAAGATCACGGCGTCGCGCTCGCAGCCGCGCGTTTGGCATCGATCGTCAGCACGCTTTCCTCCCAGGTCTGGCCGTTATCGGTCGAGCGATCCTGTTGCATGTGAAAACTGTCGGCGCCGATGTCGTAGTAGCGCGTGCGGGTTATCGCGGGTTTGCCTTCGGCGTCGGTGGAGTGTCCTTCAAAACGCATCTCGCTGCCCTGCAATTGTCCGCTCGCTTCGCTGACGCGCGCACGATGGGCGGCGCGGTTTACCTCGGTGCCGACAATCTGCGCAGCGCGGTGCGCGGATCGGTGGATCTGCTTTTTTCCAGCCAGCGCTACGACATCGTCTTGCGCATGGCCGCTGCCTATCCGGCCGCGCAGCTGGAGACCGTCGCAGCGAACGTCGAGGGCGTGGAGCGGGTGCTGGCGCTGGCCAGCGCAACGGCGACGAACACGCATGCGGCTGGCATACCCGGCAACGCGTTCACCATGATAGGCCTGCCTGTCGACTCGCCGATGCTGGTCCCGCTGGTGAAGCAGGGGCGCTGGCTGACCGCGTCCGATCGTAATGCGCTGGCGATCAGCCGCACCTTGCTCAAGGACGAGCCGACGCTGACCCCGGGCGCGCAAGTCACTTTGCAGATCGACGGTCAGGCGACGCAATGGACTATTGTTGGCATCGTCGAAGCCGGACCGCAGGCGCTCGCCTACGCGCCGCGTGCCACGCTTGATTCCTTGCACGGCGACGATCGCGCCTCGACCCTGGTCGTCGCGACGAGCGCACACAATGCCGCCGCGCAACTCGAAGTGATCCAGCGTCTGCGTGCCGCGCTCGCCGCCAAGACGATGCCCGTCGCGAGCAGCCAACTGCTCAGCGAGGCGCGTCGCGTCGTCGAGGATCACCTGCTGATGGTGGTCGAATTCCTCGGCGCGATGGCCTGGGTGATGATCGCGGTCGGCGGCATGGGTCTGGCGTCGACGATGAGTCTTGCGGTGCTCGAACGCACGCGCGAGATCGGCGTGATGCGCGCGCTCGGCGCGCGCCACGGCGCGATCATGCGCATGATCCTGGCCGAGGGTATCGTCATCGCCGTGTTGGGCTGGCTCGTATCGCTGCCGTTGTCGGTACCGATGAGTGCGGCGCTTGCGTCAGCCTTCGGGCGCGTGATGTTCAGCCTGCCGACGCGCTATGCGCCCGGCGCTTTCGGCGCGTTGAGCTGGCTGCTGCTGATCGTGTGCGTATCGGTGCTGGCCTGCGCATGGCCTGCACTGCGCGCGACGCGGATTCCAACGGCTGCGGCGTTGAACTACCAGTGAATGCTCGCATCGATCGGACTACGCGATTTCACCCGCGCCCATGCGAAGGAATGACAATTCATCCGGGCTCCAGACTCGCCAACTCGCGCTGCGCCGAATCGAGCCAGTCCTTTTCCTTCTTGCGGTAGTAGCGCGGCGCATTTTTCGCGCGCTTGAGCATGTCGCGGAACACGTCGCGTGCGTCGGCGGCGCGGCCGGCCTGTTTGAGCAGGGCGCCGTAGCGGTAGCGCGCTTCCTCGCCGGGATAACTGACCGCGAGCGTGCGGTAGTGTTCCAGCGCGGCGGCGTGATCGCCGCTGGATTCGAGTACGCGTGCGCGCAACAGCTCGGCGTCGCTGGAGCGGAAGTCCGGGTGCGCGGCGTAGAGCGTATCGAGCGTTGCGCGCGCGCCGTTGAAGTCGTTCTGTCCGGCTTGCGCCTGCGCCAGCCCAAGCAGGAACGCGGCGTCGTTGGCGTACACGCCCTTGAGCACGGAAGCGTACAGCTCGGCCGCGTTCGCGTAGTCGCCGAGCTTCATCGATTCCTCGGCCAGCACGCGGCGATTGTCCACGGTATCGACGATTTCCAGACGCTGCTGGATACTGCGCCGCTGGCGCTCCGGATCGATCGTGTTGACGATCCGGCGCGCGGCCTGGCGGCTGCGCGGATCGTTGCGCAGATCGGGAATCACCGCGGCGATCACATAGACGATCACGCCCAGATACGAGCCGATCAGCAGAATCCAGATCCAGTACAGCTGGCGTCCGTTGCGCACGACGTGCACGGCGCAGGCGATCTGCAGGGCGAGGGAAACGAGGACAAGAATCGGCACGGCGTTGTCGGCAGGTCGGTCAGCGGAGCGCCGATTGTATGCAGGCGCCGCCAGCGCAGCCAATGGCTGGTGCGAAAACACCGGCAGGAACGCAAGAACGCGCAGCGCGATCATCGATCAGCGCTGCGCTCGTTACCCCGCCGTACGCGGTCAAATCATCCGCTGTGGACTACTTTGGCGGCTGATCGCCGCTGAATTTCTGCGCGCTCGCGCCCTCGACCGCGCCGATCGTCGCGCTGTCGCTGACATAGAGGTCGACCTCGCGCTTGAACGTGAGCTTGCCCTGCACGACCGCGTGCGCACCGATCACGATACGCGGCTTGTGCGACGTACCCCAGTTGAACAACGAATGATTCTCGTCGACGAAGATGCCGCCTTCGACGCGCGAATTCGCGCCGACCGTGATGTCGCCATTGACGGTTGAGATACCGCCGCCGACATGCGCGGCGTCGAGCTTGATCCCGCCGTTGACGTTGGTCAGCTTGCCGGCGACGTCGGCGCCGTTGTCGAGCGTGATCGAGCCGTTCACGGTTTCCGCGGTTTTCGCCACCGTGGTCTTGCTGCCGAGCTTCACGCCGCCATTGACCGTCTCGACGGAATCGACGCTGGAGCCTGCGCCGATATCGACGCCGCCGTTCACGGTTTCCGCGCTGCGCGCATGCGCGTTCGCGCCGACATGGATGCCGCCGTTCACAGTGGTGAGTTTGCCGGCAGTGCCGCCGTCGGCGACCTGGATGCCGCCGTTGACCTTGTCGATATCGCCATCATCGGCGAGCGCCGGTGAGGCGGCGCCGAGGGCGAGCAGCAGGGCGAATGTGGTACGGATCATGGAAATCTCTCTTCTACAAAGTGGAATGCGCGAGTTGCCCGGGTTGAGATGCGGTAAACGCCGTTGGGGTTTAATCGCAGCCGGCGATCATCGCAGGCGCCGGTCGAATTCCGCTACCATGCGCGTGATCGAACAGCGCAGGGAGTGAAGAAAGTCATGCCGGCACCGAAGCCTGTCTTGCTGCTGATTCTCGATGGCTGGGGCCATCGCGAGGAAGCCGCGAACAACGCGGTCGCCCAGGCGAAACTGCCGAACTGGCGGCATCTGCTCGCCGCCTATCCGCACACCCTGGTCGAAACGCATGGCCATTTCGTCGGCTTGCCGGACGATCAGATGGGCAATTCCGAAGTCGGCCACATGAACATCGGCGCCGGCCGCATCGTCTATCAGGATCTGACCCGCATCGACGCGGCGATCGAGGA
>JAYTQX010000443.1:0-3826 GCA_043746455.1 Pseudomonadota bacterium | reverse complement strand
TACCGCAGCCTTGACGACATCGCGCAGGACGCGCAAGCGCGCGCAATGGGTTGGTGGGCGGTGCAGGGATCGAACCTGCGACCCTTGCCGTGTGAAGGCAATGCTCTACCGCTGAGCTAACCGCCCTTGATCCCGGCGAATCGCGTGAGCCACAAGTTGCGCGCGACAGACGAATCGAACGAAATGGTGCCGGAGAAGGGAATCGAACCCCCGACCCACGCATTACGAATGCGTTGCTCTACCAGCTGAGCTACCCCGGCGCCGGTCGCGCAGTTTAGCGGCTGCGCCGCGCGATCACAAGATTGGCGGCGCGCAGCCGCCTGAACACGATGCCTGCATTGGCGCGTCCGCAGATCGATATCGCTTGTGCTGACATCACCTGTCGGAATTCTCCTACAACACGACGCGGCTTGTGCCGATGCCACGTGCACAAACGCGCGCCTAGCATGCCCGTACTCAAACACACGGAGGCGGTATGCGATATCCAGTGGCAACACAGAACGGCATCACCCTGATCGAACTGATCATCACCCTCGCCATCCTTGCGTTGGGCGCGGGCCTTGCAACCAGCGGCGTGTCCGCCGCGATCCACGCGGCAAACACGAGCAGCGCGACATCGAGCTTGTATGCGGCGCTGACGCTTGCGCGCAGCAGCGCCGCCAACAGCGCGGCCGACGTGGTGCTGTGCCCGAGCACCGATGGCGCGAGTTGCTCGGCCGGCTATCACTGGGAAAACGGCTGGATCGCCTTTGCAGTCACCCACACCGGCAGCGATCGCACGCCGGACGAACCCATCCTGCTGCGCCAGCAGGCGCTACCGGCGAAAGTGCATCTCATCACCAGCGCCGGCCGCACGCGCATCCGCTTTCAACCCAGCGGCAGCAATGCCGGCAGCAATGCAACATTCACGCTCTGCGACGGACGCGGGCCGGCCAAGGCGAGTGCCTATGCGATGGCCAACAACGGCAATCTGCATTCGACCATGCCGGATCCAACCTATGTGGCTGATGCTTGTGCAAGTCTGTAAATGTGCCGGTGACAAGAACGCTATGGTTTCGATGCTTTGGCTATTGCTGCCCGCTGACACAATGGACAGACATTTTTCAATCATATATCATCAGCTGATATAACTCTATGCTGAAAGACCTTGGCCTTGAAACGCTGCTCCTTCTTGATGGCTCCATCATCGATCAGGGTGATGGCTATTGGATCAAGATCGAGGCTTGGCGTGTCGATACCAGTGATGACATTCCGCACGGTATTCGTTACGCCCTGACGCTCCATGACCCTTTCGGAAAGCGAATAATGGGATACGACAACGCGCACGCCGCCAAACTCCCGAAGAAATTCAAGTTTTCTGGGCAGCGTCTGCCATTCGATCACAAGCATCGTCACGCCTCCGACAAAGGCGTTCCTTATGGATTCGAGAACGCCTACCAGTTGATCGAGGATTTCTTCACCGACGTCGACCGCGTTTTGCCGGAGTTCAAGCAGTCATGAAAACGATAAAGATTGGCATCATGCCGCAGGAACAGATCCGGGCTCGCCTGTTGGCCATCGCCCGTGGCGACTATAAGCCGCACCCGCGTGAGCCGAAAATCTGGTTTACATCGATGAAGTCGATGGCTGAAATCCTGAGCGACGACAACCGGGCTTTGTTGAGAGTCATCCGTGATACCCGGCCCGATTCCGTATCTGCTCTGGCGGCGGCGACCGGTCGCAAGCCTGGCAATCTGTCGCGCACGCTGAAAACGATGTCTCGTTATGGCATCGTCGAGATGCGCCGCGAGAAGAAACTGGTTCGCCCCATTGTAAAGGCGACCGAATTCCAGATCGTCGCCGCATAACGGAATTGCAGGAACGCCAACTCCGACAATTGCTTCATGGACAATCTCCAAGAGCTCACCCTCCAGGTAGCACAAGATTGTCGATTCCGACCGCACCGGCTTGCTCCAGATCGCCTTGAATCAGACTCGACGCTGGATATTCGATGCGATCACGCCGGGCGCGCTTTGCAGAAGCGCGCCGGATTTGTCGGTCAACAGGCGCGCGCCAACCTGCCTGCCCTGGCGGCACAGGCGCATGCGGGCAAGTCCAGCATCATCACGCGGCATGGGAAGCCCTATGCCGCCATCGTTCCGTTATCCGTGGCACAGGCGCAACGTGGATCTGCTGATTTTTTTCTTCTTCGGTCGAGCGGATCAGTTCGATCTTCGTCGTGATGTCGCCGGCGTGCTCCTTGGGCAGATAGGTGTTGACGCCGATCAGCGGCAGGCTGCCGTCGTGTTTCTTGCGGCCCTGATCAAATTCGCCGTAGTACATCGACTCTTCCTGGATCTTGCCGCGCTGGTACATGGTGTCCATCGCGCCGAGCACGCCGCCACGCTCGCTGATCGCCTCGAATTCCTTGTACACGGCTTCCTCGACGATGTCGGTGAGTTTGTCAGAGCATTTTCGCGGCAGTTTCATGCGGCCAGCACTTCATCCTTGACGTAGTGCAGCCGGATTACCGTCGGACGATCTGGCTTGTCGAAGTGACATTGCACTGCGTCGCGCACGCTGTCACGCAATTCTTCGTATGAATCGGCCTCGGTGAAGATCGAATGCCCGAGCGCTCTCGCGACCAACCCACCTTCGCCTGCGTCTTCGACAAGAAATATGATTTTGCTCATGGACTTCTCCTGCTTTCGCGAGCATGTCTCGTTGGCGCTAAGCCGCAATCTGCTCGAACGAAAAATGCTTTGCATCCGTCCGCTTGCTCGCATGCTCCACGGTCATTGCGCAGATGTGTCCTGCGGCATCGAGTTCCAGCAGCGTATTCTCGTCAAGGTCGGGCGTCAGGACTATCGAGTCAGCGCGAAACTCGATGCAGAGCGTATCGGTGTCTTCGAAGTATTTGCCTTTCACAATCGCAGACTCAGGCAGCTGCCGCATCACGATGCAACTCGCCCGCATCCTCCAGGCGCTGATGCAGGGAGCCCGCGCTCAGATCGAACCCATTGGGCCATGCCAGCGCGCCGGCTTCGATGAAATTGCGCGCGAAGAATGCTGGATCGCCGAGCGGCGCCGTCATTTCGGTGTTCGCCTCGATAAAGGGCACAAAGTCGTAGATGCCCCAGGTGCCATCTGAAAACCGCAAGAGCAGTCGTGCGCCACCCTTTGGTTCACTCGCAGTCAACTTAATCATTGTCGGCTCCCGGAATGCGGTTCAGCGGCTTCACCGCCTGCGCGTTCTTCCAATTCTGCTCCAGCTCGACGCGATGGTCGAGGCACCATTGCCGCACAAGTGCCAACGCCCGCTTCGGCAACTCACCTTGGACGACGCTGCCGTCGACGATGGCGATCAATGCCTCGTGTCCCTGATATCGACGTGGACGTGCGGCGGACCGTGATCGGCGAAATACATGCGCACGATGATGCCGAAGAAAGTCGAGATTATCGGCATGACTACATGTTTCTCCGATACTCACCACCCACATCGTAAAGGGCGTGACTGATCTGCCCTTCGCTGTTGTACTTCACCGCCTCCATCAACTGCGCGAACACGTTCGCGCGATCGCGCGCGGCTTGCTGTAGCGCGGGCAGCGATCCGGGTAGATTGCCCCCTCTCCCCTGCCCCTCTCCCGCGAGGGGAGAGGGGTTCAAGGGCGCGCCCGCGTTCGTTGACGGGTTCAAGAAAGCGTTGCGGTTCTTGCGGAAGGTTTCGACATTGGCGATCTGCTGATTCTTTTCTTCTTCGGTCGAGCGTATCAGTTCGATCGTGGTGGTGATGTCGCCGCCGTGTTGCTTGGGCAGGAAGGTGTTGACGCCGATCAGCGGCAGGCTG
>JAYTQX010000442.1:0-6610 GCA_043746455.1 Pseudomonadota bacterium | reverse complement strand
GCAGGCCAAGCACATCTATCAATACACCGATGCGCAGGGCGTCGTGCACTTCACCGATCAAAAGCCGCCGGACAACACGGCCGGGGTGAAATCCGCGCTCGTGCACACCGACGCGCAGCCATTGCTGCGCTCGCGCGAGGAAGGTCCGGACGAGGACCGCACCATCCTTTTCACCAACGCGAGCGGCGGCCCGATCACCGTGCAGCTGAGCCTGACCGATGCCAGCAACGTGCGCAGCGAACCCGAATTGCCGGCGCAGGTGGTGCTGCCGGGATCGAGCGAGACGCGCGCATTGCACATCGTCGCGACGAACCCCGCCGCGGGCTTCCGCTACCGCTACAAGTATACTTATCTGCCGGGCGACTATCGCGCACAGCCGGACGATACGCGTTACCGCCTGCCTTTTTCCGCAAGCCAATTTCGCATCAATCAGGCATTCAACGGCGAGTTCAGCCACCACGACCCGGCGAGCCAGTACGCGGTCGATATCGGCATGCCCGAGGGCACGCCCGTGCTCGCCGCGCGCGACGGCGTGGTCATGACGGTGGAAAGCGACTATTACGGCAATGGGCTGGACATGGGCAAGTACGGCGACCGCGCCAACAACATCCGTATCGTGCATGCGGACGGCACGATGGCTGTGTACGCGCACCTGCAACTCGAGAGCGCGCGTGTGCAGGTCGGCGAACACGTGCATGCGGGACAGACGCTGGCGCTGTCCGGCGACACCGGCTACACCAACGGGCCGCATCTGCATTTCTGCATCCAGCGCAACGCCAACATGGAACTGGTTTCCGTACCGTTCCAGTTCACCGGCCCGAACGGCGATTTCGTCCCGACCCAGGGCATGATGGTCGGCGGTCAATAGCTCACCTCTCCCCTCGCGGGAGAGGTCGGCGCGAAGCGCCGGGAGAGGGGGCTCGGAGGAGCGAATGCTTCGGGCAGGACAAGCGAATCGACAACGCCACCGGCTTCAATACCCCTCTCCCCAACCCCTCTCCCGCAAGGGTAGAGGGGCTTCGAGCACGGTATAATTGGAGTTTTGCCATATACCGCTGCGCGTAATCATGGACCACATCACCGAAACCAGCCGTCGGCGCACCTTCGCCATCATCTCGCACCCCGACGCGGGCAAGACCACGCTCACGGAAAAGCTGCTTTTGTTCGGCGGCGCGATCCAGATGGCCGGCAGCGTCAAGTCGCGCAAGGCCGTCAAGCACGCGACGAGCGACTGGATGGCGCTGGAAAAGGAACGCGGCATCTCGGTGACCTCGTCGATTATGCAGTTCCCCTACAAAGGCCGCGTGATCAACCTGCTCGACACGCCGGGTCACGCGGATTTTTCCGAGGACACCTATCGCGTGCTCACCGCAGTCGACTCCGCGCTAATGGTGATCGACTGCGCCAAGGGCGTCGAGGAACGCACGATCAAGCTGATGGACGTGTGCCGCCTGCGCGACACGCCGATCATGACTTTCATCAACAAGCTAGACCGTGAAGGCCGCCCGCCGATCGAACTGCTCGATGAGGTGGAATCGGTACTGAAAATCCAGTGCGCGCCGATCACCTGGCCGATCGGCATGGGCTCGCGGCTCAGGGGTGTGTATCACCTGCTCAGCGGCGAGGTGCACGTATTCGAGCCCGGACGCAATTTCACGCGCCAGGATTCGACCATCTATGCCTCGCTCGACGACGCTGCCCTGCAAGCGAGGCTCGGCGCGGACATGTTGCGCGAATTGCGCGACGAACTCGAACTCGTCGAAGGCGCCTCGCATCCGTTCGATCTCGACGCGTATCTGGCCGGCAGACAGACGCCGGTGTTCTTCGGCTCGGCGGTGAACAATTTCGGCGTGCAGCTGCTGCTGGATTTCTTCGTCGAGCATGCGCCCGCGCCGAAGTCGCATGCGACGACGACGCGCACGATCAGTGCCGTTGAAGACAAGCTAACTGGTTTCGTGTTCAAGATCCAGGCGAACATGGATCCGCAGCATCGCGACCGCGTCGCGTTCATGCGCATCTGTTCGGGCACGTTCGACGCCGGCATGAAGGCGTTCCATGTGCGCAGCGCCAAGGAAATGAAACTCGCCAACGCGCTAACCTTCATGGCCAGCGAGCGCGATATCGTCGAGAAAGCGTATCCGGGCGACGTGATCGGCATCCACAACCACGGCACGATCTCGATCGGCGATGCGTTCAGCGAGGGCGAGGCCTTGAGCTTCACCGGCATACCGAATTTCGCGCCGGAACTGTTCCGCCGCGCGCGCCTGCGCGACCCGCTGAAGATGAAGGCGCTGCAGAAAGGTCTCGCGCAATTGTCCGAGGAAGGCGCCACGCAGTTTTTCCGCCCGCTGATGTCGAACGACCTGATCCTCGGCGCGGTCGGCGTGCTGCAGTTCGACGTGGTCGCCTATCGCCTCAAGGACGAATACAGCGTGGATTGCGCCTTCGAGAACGTCGCCGTCGTCACCGCGCGCTGGATCAGATGCAACGATGCGAAGAAGCTCGAGGAATTCCGCGAGAAAGCTGCATCGCATCTGGCCATCGACGCGGCCGGCGAGCTCGTCTACATCGCTCCGTCACGGGTGAATCTGCAACTCACCGAAGAGCGCTGGCCGGGCATCACTTTCGCTGCGACGCGCGAACACGCGAGCGCGGTCGAAATGTAGCGGTTCCCTTCTCCCACCGGGAGAAGGTGGCGCGAAGCGCCGGATGAGGGAAAGGCGGCCAAAAAATCAGCCGCCGCGTTTCGCGCGAGGCTTTTCCCTCATCCGCCCTTCGGGCACCTTCCCCCGGAGGGGGAAGGAAAGCATGTGTCACCCCGCTATATAGCGTTGCAACTGCTCCAGCTGCTCGGCCTGATCGTCGATCACGGCCTTGACGAGGTCGCCGATCGAAAGCATGCCCACGACCTTGCCACCGTCGATCACCGGCAGATGGCGGATGTGCTTGTCGGTCATCAGACGCATGCAGCGATGCACGGTATCGCCCGGGCCTACGCTCAACACCTGCGAGGTCATGATTTCGCGCACCGGCGTTTCCGCGGAAGAACGTCCCTTGAGAATGACCTTGCGCGCGTAGTCGCGTTCGGAAACGATGCCGAGCAGTTCGCCGTCTTTCATCACGAGCAAGGCACCGACGAACTTGTCGGCCATCATCTGGATTGCGGCGAGCACCGGTTGCTCCGGGCGGATGGAGAATATCTCTGTCTTGCCCTCGACGAGGTTTCTGACGATCTGCATGGCGCCCTCCTTCGTTCGCTCCGGCGGCTGGGCCGTTGCGCATTAGTCTACTGCGGATGATTGCGCGGGGCGCGCGCTGTTTTCAAGTTTTTCCTGCGCGCGCGCAGGGTGCAATTCATCGATCAGATACAGCGGCCGCTGCTTGGCTTCCATGTACAGACGTCCGAGATATTCGCCGATCATGCCCAGCGCCATGAGCTGCACCCCGCCGAGTGCCAGAATCACCACCATCAAGGTCGGATAGCCGCGTACTGAATCGCCCAGGAACAGCGCCTTGCCGAAAACCCAGGCGGCGGAAAGGAAGGCCAGCAGCGCAGTCGACAGACCGACATAGGTTGCCAGTTTCAGCGGCGCACCGGAAAAGGAGGTGATGCCCTCGATCGCAAAATTCCACAAGCGCCAGAAGTTGAACTTGCTCACCCCGGCGAAACGCGGATCGCGATCGTAGACCACCGCGATCTGCCTGTAGCCGACCCAGGCGAACAGGCCCTTCATGAAACGCTGACGTTCGCGCAGACGTTTCAGCGCATCCAGCGCGCGCCGGCTCATCAGGCGGAAGTCGCCGGTATCGCGCGGTACGGGCGTGGCGCTCAAGCGCTCCATCACACGATAGAAGGCCCGCGCGGTAAATTTCTTAAGACCCGACTCGCCGGCGCGCGCCGAGCGCGTGCCGTAAACCACGTCGTAGCCCTCGCGCCAATGCTGCACGAACGCCGGAATCAGTTCGGGTGGGTCCTGCAGATCGGCGTCGATCACGACGACGGCGTCGGCATCGACCTGATCCAGGCCCGCGGTCAATGCCAGTTCCTTGCCGAAGTTGCGGCTCAGTTTCAACGTCGCCACGCGCGCGTCGGTCTCACGCAGCGAGCACATTACGGCATAGGTGTCGTCGCCGCTGCCGTCGTCCACGTAGAGCACGTCGCCCGGCATATCGAGCGTGTCGAGCACGGCGGCGAGTCGCGCGTGGAATTCGCGCAGGCTTTCGCCTTCGTTGTAGGCGGGGACGACGACGCTGAGTCTGGGCATGAAACCGCCACGGGAATTTCGACAATCCGCATCCTAGCCCAAGCCCGTGTCAATGCGCGAGATACGTCGGCCCACCGAGCTGACGCACCTGGCGTTCGATCCAGTCGGCGCGCTTCAGCACATAGGCGGACGGGCGATCGGCACGCAGCTTTTTTGGATTCGGCAAGGTCGCGGCGAGCAACGCCGCTTCGTGTGCACTTAACTGTTGCGCGGACTTGCCGAAGAATTCGCGCGCCGCCGCGTCCGCGCCGTAAACGCCGTCGCCGAACTCGGCGATGTTCGCGTACACCTCGAGAATGCGCGATTTCGGCCAGGTCAGCTCCAGCAAGACGGTGAAATAGGCTTCGAGGCCCTTGCGCACGAAGCTGTGTCCGCCCCACAGAAACAGATTCTTCGCGACCTGTTGCGAGATCGTGCTCGCGCCGCGTAGACGTGCGCCGTCGTCGGCATCGTCCATCGCGTCCTCGATCGCCTGCACATCGAAGCCGTGATGCACGGGGAATTTCTGGTCCTCGCCGGCGACGAGCGCGATCGGCAATTCCGCGGATATTTTTGGCAAAGGTATAAATTGATACTTCAGCGCGAAATTATGTTCGCCGCCATGCCACGCCTCGATGCGGCGCTCGAGCATGAACGCCGAGGTAGGCGGCGGCGCAAAGCGCAGGATCAGCACGCACAGCCAGCTGAGTGCGACCAATTCCAAAATCAGTCGCAGCAGCCGCTGCCAGAACGGCCGCCGGCGTGGTTGTTTGGACGTCAACACGCCAACGCCAGATTCACGCCGTCGCGACCGCGGCAGCCGACGTCGGTCGGAGTTTCGCCGCAAGCAACCAAGCTCATCGTTCCGCTCCATCGCTGTGTGACTTTCATTATCGCTTGCGCGGCCGCGCAAACGAGCGCCCGACCTTCGTCCGCTTCCTCGCGACCTGGCCAAGGTAATGAGGTCGGAAGCCCGTTCAAAAAACGTCGGAACAGGTGTTCGTTTTGTGCGCCATGGCACCAAAATAATTGTTAGTTTTCCATAAATCGTGCTATTCTGGCAGTCCAGTCCTGCCTGTGGCTTGGGCTGTTTGTGCAATGAACTTGCGTCGCCCTGAACACTCTGTCACTTCGCCGGATTGAACTGATTTCTCATATGCGCAAGCTTTTCGCCCTCTTGCTGATTGCGTCGATGCCGGTAGCCGGCTTCGCCCAGTCGCTTGCGCCTGCGATTTCGCCGCCGGCGGGCCCGGATGCGCATCCGCTCCTGCTCGAGCAGATGCTTGGCGCGCGCATCGATCCGCTCGCTGCACTGAACCCGCACGAGGTTCCGCTGTGGAGCACGTCCGACGGCCGCATACTCGCCGCGGTTGCACTGAGCGGGGGTTCATATCCGATCCTGCCGCAGTCCCCGCGCATCGGCGCCGCGAATGAGTGGCGCCTGGTCGATGTGACCAACCTCGTGTCCGGCAGCCTGCTGCTGCGCCTGAGCGATAACGCGGCGGCCCATGTCGATCTCACCCAATCCCGCATTCTCGCGCCGATCTCGCCGCCCACCCTGCTCTGCAGCGGCCTGGATGCAAGCGCGTCTTGCGGCGCGTCCGAAACACTCGCGCACGGCGGCACGTTGCGTATCGGCGCAAGCTGGTTCGCTGGCGACAATATCGACCTCGCCCTGAACTACGGCCTGTCCTGGTTGCGCCACGACAACAGCCTGCCCTTGGCGCGCCAATTGAGCGGCTACGAGGCCTTGCCTAGCTTGGGCGACCCTGCCCTGCCGACGCTGATCATCCCGGGTGCCGAACTGGCCAACGTGCAGAACTCTTCCATCAGCGCACTTGGCAGATTGCACTTGAGCGATGCCCAAGCGTTCGACCTGGGGGCGAGCTTGAGCCGCATCCAACTTTCGATTCCTGGTGCCGCACCGCTCACCAGCCTCAATCAGGCTGCCGTAAGTCTCGGCGTCGAATACGGCTCATTCAGCGGCATGTTGACCGGGCGCATGCTCGGCCCGAACGAGCCTTATGGGTCCAATGCGGCCAATCCGCACTGGACCGGCCTCGACGTCGGCATTTCCTGGCGCACGCCGTGGCGCGGCATGTTCAGCGTCGGCGCGCAGAATCTGTGGTCGTCCGGCAGCGTACCGACGCTCAACCCCCCGGCGACGCGCGAAATCGATCCGAACCAGGCGCGCGTGCCTTACATCCAATATCATCAGGATCTGTAGGCCGCAAACGCTCCTCGGCCTTTTCGGTCCGCCGTTACGCGCATGCCTGACTTTTCCGCGAAACTCGGTATTTCGGTGGGTGGCGTGCTATGCGGTCGTCTTCGCGGATAATTCCGCTGCGCATCGTCCGCAGGATTCC
>JAYTQX010000441.1:0-4238 GCA_043746455.1 Pseudomonadota bacterium | reverse complement strand
CTGCACCTTGGCATCGCCGCTGACCATGTTGTATTTCTCGCGAATCGTGCCGTCGTCGGCGAAGCCGCGGTCGATCGTCGCGCTGAACTTGCGCGCGAGACGCTGCGCATCGTCGTGGAAACCGTAGGCGTCGAGGCCGGCGACCGCAAGCCAGTTGTTCGGCGCCCAACCGAACGGTTCGTCCCATTGCACGCCGGAGTTGGTGGTGCTCATCGACAGGCCACCCTTGCGCTCGAACAGCGCGATTTTCTTGCGCAGCGCTGCTGCCTGCTCGGTGCTGGCGACGCCGGCCCACAACGGATAGAACGCGGTGATGTAGGCATAGCTCGACGCCTTGCCGGTCTGTTCGTTGAAGTCCGCATAGCTGCCCTGATCGGGCTGCCACAGATATTTGTCGATCGCTGCGTGGCGCGCATTCGCCGCCGCCTCCCAGCGTTTCGCATCCTCGCCCAGACCGATCCTTGTGGCGAAATCGCGCAGATCCCGTTCGTAGCGGAACAACAGGCTGTTCAGACACACCGGTGCGTAGTGATGGGTCGAACCGGCGAACGGGCCGAAGCGGAAGGTCACATCGAAACCGGACTCGCGCATCGCGCGATCGCCGAGGTAAAAATCCGCGCTCAGGCGATAACCATCGAGCCATGCATCGGCGCAGACTTTCGAACCGCGCACATCGCAACTCGTGTGCTTGAGCTGCGCCGCTTCTCCATCGTGCGTCTTGGCAGATGCCTTGATCAAATAACCGGGATCGTCCTTTGGATGCGCACGCAGCCAGCGGATCACGTCCTGCAGATATTTCGCATCGCGCATTTCCGGCACCGGGCCGCTGCCGTAGTCGAAGTAGCGTGCGAGGCCCGTGTTGCCGAGCTGGTGCTGCCTGCTGGTCCAGATATCGTGGTCGCGCACGGCGAGCGGATAGGCGCGTTTGAGCCAGGCCTGTGCCGCGTCCTTGTCGTGGAAACTTGCCGGGTCGGCAAGCACGGCGCGGATCATCGAGCTCAGAAACGGCGGCTGCGAGCGCGTCAGGTAATAAGTGCGATTGGCGTTGAGCACCGCGCCGTAGTGTTCAACTTCGAACAACTGGTTGTCGACCATGCCTCGCGCAAGATCATTGTGATGGTCCGCCAGCAAACCGAGCACGATAAAGTAACTGTCCCAGCCGTACATCTCGTTGAAAAACCCGCCGGGCACGACGTAGGGGTTGGGTAGGTAGAGCACGCCCTGCGCGGGCAACTCCTGCGGCGGCAGATCGCCGATCCGCGCGATCGCGCGCGGCAGTGCGCGCACATCGACGCCGCAGCGCTGCTTGAGCGCGGCGAGGTCGGCAGCGATCGGCATGTCCGCCGGCACATACAGAACCGGGTGTGTGGCGACCTTGCTGTCCGCGAGCGCGCTGCAATCGCCCAGCGTGCGCGTGAGCGTGGGCCAGGCCTGATGGATATAGGCCAGGGTTTTCGCCGGGTCGGCTTGCGCAGCGACAGCAGTTGCGGATGCGAAGATCGCCGCGGCAAAACAGCAGCCGACAAGGCGGGCACGCGTGAGCGCCTGCGAAGCGATGGCGAAAATACGTTTGCTGTTCACGCTTGGTGTCCTTCGATCGGCGATGTCCAATCCTGCACCCTACGCGCTGAGGCGCAGCGGTTCGGGCAGACGAATCGTCGCGGCCAGCGGCAGGTGATCGGATACCGGATGCGGCAAAGTAAACAATTGCTCAATTTCCATTTTTTCCGAAACCAGGATGTGGTCGATCGCGCGGCGCGGCCGCCAGCTCGGGAACGTCGCCGGCGGCACGCCGTGGGCGGGGGTCAGGCCGGTGCGGCGCAGCAGGCCGACCAGTTCCGGCGAATCCAGCGCGCAGTTCAGGTCGCCCATCACCACGACCAGCGGATGGCGGCCGATCAGATCGGCGATGAAGCCGAGCTGGCGCATGCGCGCGACTGGCCCCAGCGAAAGATGCGCAACGACGACGACCAGCTCGCCCGCGGCGGTCGGAAATTTCGCCCACAGCGCGCCGCGGCCCGGGATGCGGCCGGGCAGCGGATAGTCGCGCACTTCGAGCGGCTTGATCCGCGTCAGCAGGCCGTTGCTCGATGCGGCGAACTGCGCGATCTTGCGATTCGGCTGATGGCTCCAGTACGGAAATCCAGCCGCTTCGGCGAGGTATTGGGTCTGGTTGAGAAAGCCCGAGCGCAGGGAACCGGCATCGGCCTCCTGCAGGCCGACGATATCGTAGTCGGCGAGCAGCTCGGCGAAGCGGTCCAGATTGCCGCGCTTGCTGCGTGCCGGCAGCACCTGCTTCCAGCTCTCGGTGACGTAGTGGCGATAGCGGCGCACGCTGCCGCCGGCGAGGATATTGCAGCTGAGCAGGCGCAGCCGCAGGGGTGCGGCTTTCAGCTCGGGGACGATGGTTTGACTGCGCGGTGCGGACACCCTGCGAGCCTACGGCGCGTGCGTGACGACCGCAAGCGCGAGATAGCTCGCGCGGCAGTTATCAGGATTTCTTGGACGCCGCGGTCCTGGTCTGCGCCTGTTCCTGCTTGACCAGATACAGCGCGATCTCGACGATTTCCTTCGGCCCGATCTTGCGTTCGTTGTTCATCTCGACGCGGTACTTGCCATTGACGACCAGGGTTGGCGTCGAGCCCACCCCGTACGCGCGTACCAGTTGATCGCCACGTGCCATCTGGCTGTCGACCACAAACGAATTGGCGGTCGAAATAAACGTGGACGGGTTCACGCCGTATTTCGCATAGAAGCTGTTGGCGAGCACGTCGAGCGAGAACAGCGGCAGATGATCGCGATGCAGGGCGTCGAACAGCGCCTGGTGCGTCTTGTCGAGCACGCCCATCGCGCGGGCGGTGTAGAACGCACGTGCAAACGGTTCCCATTGCGCGTTGAACACCGCAGGTATCGCCACGAACTGAGCGTCCTTGGGCAGTCTGGCCTTGAGTGCGTCCACGTCCGGCTGAAAGTGGGCGCAGTGCGGGCACGCGTACGAGAACACTTCGACCACTTCGATCTTGTCGCCAGTCGAGGTCGGCTGGGGCGGATCGATCGGAAAGTAATCCGTACCCGACTGCCACGCGTGCGGCGCGGGCGCCGCTGCGGTGGCGTTCTGGTCAGCATGGCAGGCCGACACGACAAACAGGGCGGCGAGCAGTACGGCGAAATGCTTGAGCATGGGTGTTCCTGGATTCGGTGAATGATCGGGCGGTTTATTTGGCCGCGGATGCTTGCTGGATCAGGTATTGCACCAGCGCGATCACCTTGTCTTCGCCGCCGGCGGATGCAAGCGTCAGCCGGTATTTCCCGGCGACGACGATCGTAGGCGTGGAGTCCGTACTGGTCGCCTTGAGGAACGCGTCGGCGCGTTTCATCTTGGCATTGATTGCGAACGAATTCGCGGTGGCGACGAAATCCTCGGGCTTCACCCCGTAATGCGCGTAAAACTTGTTCGCTGCATCTTCGATGCTCGGCTGCGGCTTCTTCAACGTGCGGCCGTCGTCGTTCACCGTCGCCAGCGTGCGGTCTTTCCAGACCGCATCGAACATCGCGTCGTGCGACTTCTCCGCGATGCCGAGCGCCTGCGCGGTGTAGTAGGCGCGCTGAAACATCGGCCAGTCTTCGTTCGCGTTGAAGGATGCCGGCACATAGTTCATCACCGCGTTCGGCGGCAGGCTCTTCTTCAGCTTGTCGATCGTCTTGTAGGCGATATTGCAAGCCGGACAACCGTAGGAGAACACTTCGGTGACTTCGATCTTGCCGGTCGAATCGGATGGCACCGGCGGGTCGATCGCGAAGTAATGCGTGCCTTCCTTCCACGGCACGCTGACGGCGTCGGCGGCGTGCGCGGCGGTGGTCAGGGCGAGGGCGCCGAGCAGAACAAGACTACGAACAAGCATGCAATTTCCTCAATGAGTCGGCACGAAACCGCGCGTCGCGCAAGCGACCGGCACGGCGCAGACAAAGACGCGCAACGGCGCGGAAAGTTTCTTGACTCGCCTTCTCCCACCGGGAGAAGGCGCACCGCAGGGGCGGATGAGGGAAGAACTTCGCATGCCTGATTATGCGCGAACTCACTGGTGACGGCCTTCCCTCATCCGCCCTCGACACCTTCTCTCGATGGGAGAAGGGGAGAATTATTTGGCGACCGCGCTGGTTTTCGCACTCGCCGAATGCAGGCCCTCGACATAGCTGGCGAGCGCGGCAATTTCGTTGTCGTTGAGCGATTTGGCCAC
>JAYTQX010000440.1:0-3207 GCA_043746455.1 Pseudomonadota bacterium | reverse complement strand
GCCATGTAACTGGGTGTACCCGAGACTTCATCATTGTCCGCGACCAGCGCACTATCCAAGCGTCGCGCGAGACCGAAGTCGGCGACGTGCGGTGTGCCGTTCTCGTCGACCAACACATTCGCCGGCTTCAGGTCCAGATGCAGCACGCCGAGGCGATGGGCGTAATCGACGGCTTCGGCAATCGTGCGCATCAATACTGCGGCGTGCGCTGCGGGCAGACGTCCTTCGCGTTTGACCACGGCTGCCAGGCTCGGCCCATTGATCAGGCGCATGCTGAAGAAGTGCAATTCCTCGGCGCTGCCGACCTCGTAGATCGCCACGATATTCGGGTGCTGCATGCGCGCGGCGTTCTGCGCCTCGCGGCGGAAGCGTTCGACGAATTCCATGGATGCCCACGGTCCCGCGGCGAGCAATTTCACGGCGACATCGCGATCCAGACTGGCCTGACGCGCACGGTAGACCACACCCATACCGCCTTCGCCGATCAGTTCAAGCAGTTCGTAGTTGCCGAAATGGCGCTGCGCCGGATCGGTCAGATCCAATTCCAATGCGTCGTTGGGCAAAAAGGCCAGGTTGCGTCCCTGTGAGGCCCCCACGATCGCTGTACGCGACAGACTGCCGAAGGCCAGATCGGCCAGTGCCGAACCGTGCCCGCGCACGCTGGCCAGTGGATCGGCGTCGAGCGCGCTGAGCTGCGAATCGTCGTCGCGGCGCGCGTTCATCGCCGTCAGCGCATGCCGACCAGCACTGCGTGCAGCGCGTCCTGTTCCGTCGCGAGTTCTTCCGCCGAAGTAACGGTATCGGCGAGCTCTTCTCCTACGAGTTCACGAAAGCGCTGGCGCAGGCGTTTGAGCGCGACGACGAGAGCCAGCGGACGCGAATTCAGGCGTTGCGCGATCGCCTCATACTCGCCCGGGCCCGGATCTTGCGAGAGATGGGGTTGCAGCGCTTCGTACATGATCAGATGGCCGGCGCGGTTGGCTTCCGAGCGCAGGCGCTTGAACGCGCGGCTGATGACTTCGAGCGCGAAGCCGCGTTGATAGGCTTCCTCGGGCGACGCCGCGCTGGCGCTGTCGCGCTCGAAGCGCTGTTCGAGATCGGCTGGTGCGGTGAGTTCGGCCGCGGGATCGTCGGCAATCGATTCCTTCCAGTCGCTGCCGAGAAACGCGTGCAGTCGACTGAGCAGGTAACGGCGGAAATCGCCGCGCGGGGCGCCGGCTTGGTCGGCGTGAAAAGCGTGCATCAGGTGTTTGAGAAAGCTGCCGGTGATATCGCGAGCGATGGCCGGCGTGTGGCCGCAGCGGCGCACATAGGCGTAGACCGGATACCAGTAGCGTTGCACCAGTTCGGTCAGCGCGCTGCGCCCATCCTCTGAGGGCGTAGCCGCCGTATGCATGACGACGGACCAGCGCGTCGTGGCGAATCTGTCGTTGGAACGACTTGAGTGGCTAATCATCATTTGCGGCTCCCGGCGTCTGGCCAATCCCTATTCAGCAATTGGCCGGTGAAATTACAGCGTCATGCTGAAACCCTACGCAACTGCATGGCCGAGCGCTGCGCGCAGGCCGCGCAGCTCGGCTTCGAGATCGTCGCGATCCAGCGTCGTCTGCGCCAGTTCCGCGCGCACCAGTTCGCGTAACCGGTGACGCATGCGATGCACGGCGACCGCTAAAGTGTTGCGGCGCAGGTTGAGTGCGGTCGCGGCGCGCGCATAGTCCTCCTCGTCGGGGCGTTCGGTCAGGAATTCCTGCAAGTGCTCGAACAACGCGCCCTTGCCCGCACGCTCGGCCTCGGCGCGCAGTTTGGCCAATGCCGAATCGAGCACCGCAACCGCCCAGCTGCGTTCGAACTCATATTCGGGCGAGGCGTGGACGCCGGCGGTGATCGCGCCGCCGCTGCTATCGGATAAAAGCAGATCGAAATGCACGCCGCCGCCGCGCTTGAGGGCATGGTTTTCCATGTCCGAGTTGATCAGGAAACGCTTGAGCGCAGTCAGCAGAAACGCGCGAAACTTGCCGCGCGCCGGGTCGGCATCGGCGTGGTAGGCGTGCTCGAGAAAACGCGTGAAGAAACTCTGTGCCAGATCTTCCGCAACGTCGGGGGCATAGCCGCGGCCGCGGATATAGGCGAGGACCGGAGGGCGATAGGTGCGGCACAGAGCCTCCAATGCCGTTCGTGCCTGCGAGGGATCGCCGCGGGCGCGCAGCACAATACTCCAATGCGTCGTATCGAACCGTGTCATCGCACGTCGCTTCCCCGGCAAAACCGTGCCGCGCACAGTCTGCCACAACTTGGGTTTTTGTGCGGATTGCGTATCGTCGGCAAGCGTGCAGGCGAGGTTCGCCGGCTTTTGCTTTGGCATAACTCGACTAATGCGTACGGCGCGTAGCTATTGTCGAGCTACCCTTCATAAACGGGCCGCGGAAATTACCAAGGCAGGACGCGCGTTGTCGCCGGCGCCAAAAAAAGCCCCGCGGGAGCGGGGCTAACTAGGGCTCCATCGCGCGTCCATGCGCAATGGGCGGGGGGTCACTTCACGGCGACGGCTTGCGCCGATTGGCGCTGCTCGTAATCGCGCAGAAAGGTCTGGTAGCGCTCGGCGACTTTCGAATACGACGTGTTGTATTCCGGATAGGCGCTCGCGGCTGCGAACAACATACTGATTTCGCGCGCGCTGAAGTTGCGGCGGATTTCGCCGTGGAACGCGCTGCAGGCAGCTGCTGCGTTCGGCGGCGTGCACTCGGTTACTTCTTTGCCGGCTGCGGCAGCCAAGGCGGCTGATGCATCGTTCGGACTGCTGCGTACGGTGACTGGCGAGAGGGAACGCGTTTCCCCGGCAGTGGCGGAAACAGCGACGATGAACAGACAGATTGCGGTGGTCAGCAGAATGGATTTCATGACGCTCTCCTTGAGATGATTGGATGAACAGTGGATACGATCGTTCCCTCGATCGCATCCACGCCCTGACGGAGGCGGCGTTCGCATCCTGGTTGCGGAAACGACTGCCTTCACCGACATATTTCAGGAATGGACGGGCGCGATTACAGGCGCGGCAGGAATAATCTGGCAACGACATCCATGCGCGCCCCGCATTGCACGGAGCGCGTCTGTCGAAGTGTTAAAAAGTGGATAAGTGGATTATTTGCCAGTGTCGACCAGGGTACCGACCTGCTCGCCGCGCACGATGCGCATCAGATCGCCTTCGCG
>JAYTQX010000439.1:0-3566 GCA_043746455.1 Pseudomonadota bacterium | reverse complement strand
AAGTTACGCGCAAGCGCATGCGTCGGGTCGCCGACCAACGGGTACTGCACTTTCCTGATCGCGTCGGAGGTGTCGTGCCAGGCCTTGTGCGCGAAGTGGGTGTCGGTCGACACGCCGTAGATTTCGACGCCGAGCTTGTTGAATTGGGCATGGTGGTCGGCAAGGTCCTCGAGCTCGGTCGGGCAGACGAAAGTGAAATCGGCCGGATAAAAGACGATCACCGACCATTTGCCATTGAGGCTGGCTTCGGTGACCTCGATGAATTCGTTGTCATGGTAGACAGTGGCTTTGAACGGTTTGATCTGGGTGTTGATCAGGGAGATGGGATTTCCTTGCGGGCGATGGGAAAGGGAACACGTATCTTAGTGCTGGAGTATCAATCAATCCCATCGATTGACAAGATACTTTCGATAGCTTTAAACTATAGGTATGGGCGTTTCCATCGCATTCCAAGGCGGACGCAGCAAAGCTTCAAGGGGGGCTGGGTGGGGATGGTGTTGATGGTTGCCGGCGTTGCGGTCGGCGGATGCGCGATGAAGTCGAGCGTATCGCGCAGCGTCGGCACACGCGTGTCGCGCCCATGCGCGAGCGCAACCAGCAATCGGCCGTGATCGACGCCGGGATAGAGCTTCAACACGGCCGTGCCGTCCATCGCCTGCGCGCGTTCGGCCATCGCCTCGGCATTGTTCGGCGTGACTTCGTGATCGTCCCGACCTTGCAACAACAGCATCGGTGGCTCGTCGCCGTCGACGAAATTGATCGGCTGCGAATCGTAGCGGCCCTTCGGGTCGTCGCCAAAAATGGCGGCCTCGTCTTCCACGTAGGGCAGAAACGCATACGCGCCAGCAAGCCCGATCATGCCGGCGAGATCGCGTGGCTGCATGCCGACCGCCGCGAGATAGCGCTTGTCGCAGGCGAGCAGCGCCGCGATATGCCCGCCGGCAGAGTGCCCCATCACGAACAGGCGCCGCGCGTCGCCACCGAATTCCGCGGCATGCACAAAAGTCCATTTTGTCGCATTTGCCGCATCCTGCATGAAGGCGGGAAAGCGCACCTCAGGATACTTGCGATAATCGGGGATCACCGCGATCACGCCGTTGCTGGCGAGCGCCTCGCCGACGTAGCGATACCAGCGTCGACGTCCACCCTCCCAGCTGCCGCCGTAGAAGAACACGACCACCGGCGCATTGGCCGTATTGTTGGGCGCATAGATGTCGAGGGCGATGGCGTGCGCCGGATCGAACACGATGCCGCGGCGCACAACGAGCTTGCGCGCAGCATCGGCGCTGCCGATCATGGCATAGTAGATCTGCGCGCAGCCGCCGAGCAGCAGGGTCGTCATCGCCAGGACTAGCGTGCGTGCCCCATGCGAGCTGCGCAAATTGCCATTCCGCTGCTTCGTTCCTATCATCGTGCGATTGTTGCAGGGAATCGACCTTATGAGTGAACCATCAAAGCAACGCGACCGGGAGCTTTTCGCCGACATTCCCGAGCGCAACACCAGCGACGTGGTATTGCGCACCGCGCAACAGCATCATGTTGCCTTGAGCGCCATGGCCGACACCAAGGCGAATATCGTCATCACCGTATCGTCCATCGTGCTCTCGCTGACGCTGGGCAGGATGGCCGACAGCGATTTGCGCCTGCCGGTGTTGACCTTGTCGTTTTTCACCTTGTTTGCCTTGTTGCTCGCGATCCTCGCCGTATTGCCCAAATACCGGTCGCTGCGCTTGACCACGACCGAGTTGCCGCCGGCATTCAACCTGCTGTTCATGGGGCATTTCGTCGAGTTGTCGCGCGAGCGGTTTCTGGTGGAAATGGCGCGTACGCTCAAGGCAGACGGTTCGATCTACGCGGCCATGGCCGACGACATCTACAGCCTCGGCACGTATCTGGCGAAATACAAGTACCGCTATCTGCGCTGGAGCTATTTGAGTTTTCTGACGGGTTTTGTCGCGACGCTGGTCGAGCAGGTCTGGCGCGTGGCTTTCCATTAGTGGCCAGAGTCCCTGATTATTTCGAACAAGTGCGTGCCTGAAGCCGTGCCCGCTGCCTTGAGCGCAACGACGCCACGTGCGCTGCTCGCCGAAGCCGCGCGTGCGCTGTCCGGCGCGGAAGCGCGGCGCGAGGCTGAACTGCTGCTGATGCATGTAGTCGGCGTCGACCGCGCCTGGCTGTATGCGCATGGCGACGATGGCGCCGACGCGGCGGCTCTCGCGACATTTCGCAGCCTTATCGCACGTCGCGCCGCGGGCGAACCGCTGGCTTATCTGATCGGTCGGCGCGAATTCTGGTCGCTGGATATGCTGGTGACTCCGGATGTACTGATTCCGCGCCCGGAAACCGAGTTGCTGGTCGAACTGGCCCTGCAACGGATTCCGCAAAGTGAAAAGGTGGATCTTGCCGACCTTGGCACCGGCTCCGGCGCGCTTGCGCTCGCGCTTGCTCAAGAGCGCCCGCGCGCGCGCGTGCTCGCGACCGACGCCAGCGCTGCGGCGCTCACCGTCGCATGCGACAATGCGCAACGTCTGGGCATTCGCAATATCGAGTTTGCGCAAGGCGATTGGTGTGCGGCGCTGGGCGGGCGGAGATTCGATGTGATCGTTAGCAATCCGCCGTATATCGCCACGTCCGACAGGCATCTGCAACAAGGCGATTTGCGTTTCGAGCCGGCGGTCGCGCTCGTCTCCGGCGCCGATGGCCTCGACGCGATCCGCATCATCGCACGCGGCGCACCAGCGCATCTGCAACCGCGCGGCTGGCTGCTGCTCGAGCATGGCTACGATCAGGGTGCCGAAGTTCGCGAGATATTGGAAAGAAGTGGATTTGTGGAAATGTTCACAGCACGCGACCTGGAAGGCCGCGATCGCGTCAACGGCGCGCGCGCAGCTTTGCCATAGCGCGTACCGGAAACGTACCGACGCCCTTGAACTTCGGCGGCGTCGCGCTGAACGTGAAACCGTCGTCGGGCAGCGCACTGAGATCGCACAGGTGCTCGACGATCAGGATATCCGCGCCGAGCAGGGTCGTGTGCACGGGGCGCGACTTGTCCGCGGTGTCGTCGATATTGAACGAATCGATGCCAACGAGCTTTGCGCCGCAGTCGCGCAGATAGAGCGCGGCCTCCGCGGTCAGGAACGGGTGGCCTTCGAAATACTGGTCGGTGTTCCAGTGCCGGTCCCAGCCGGTGTGCACAAGTACGGCGCGGCCGCAGATTTCCCGGTTGCGAAAGGAGTCGGTGCCGATCGCACGCGATGTGTGTCCAAGTGCACGCACGACGAGCGCATCGAGGTCGGTCATCGCATCGATGTGGACCTGCGACAGGTCCTTGCCCTGCGCATAGCGGTGAAACGGACAGTCGATATAGGTGCCGGTGTTCGACACCATCTCGATCCTGCCGATCTGGAACTCGGTGCCCGGCGCGTAGATCTGACGCGAAGCTTCACGGCTCAAATAATCGCAGATGATCGGCGCAGGCAGACCCTTGTAGGTGACCAGGCCATGTTCGATGGTGTGGCTCAGGTCGACGTAGATTTTTTCGCGATCAAGCGCATCGATCGACGGGC
>JAYTQX010000438.1:0-1608 GCA_043746455.1 Pseudomonadota bacterium | reverse complement strand
TGCCCTTGACCTTGCCGTCGAGCGCCTCGATCTGCGTCCACATCGCGCGCGCATCGAACACTTCGCGGGCGATGTTGAAGGCGCGCGCTACCTGCGGCGGCGTCTTGCCGGTGTCCTCGCCCATGCGCAGGACGAAGGTCGCGCCCATGCGATTGACCATCGAATTGGTCACCGCAGTGGCGATGATCTCGCGCTTCAGGCGATGGCGCTCCATGTGCGCGGCGTATTTCTCCTGCAGCGGCAGTGGGAAATAGCGGCGCAACTCCTTGGACAGGTAAGCGTCTTCCGGCACGTCCGAATCGAGCAGTTGCTGAAAAAGTACAATCTTGGAATAGGATAAAAGTATAGACAGTTCGGGACGCGTCAAGCCAATTCCGCGCGCCTTGCGGTCGGCGAACTCCGCTTCAGACGGCAGAAACTCGATCTGGCGGTCGAGCAGACCCTGCTCTTCAAGCGTGCGCACGAAGTGCTGCTTGGAACCCAGACGCGATACGGACATGCGCTCCATCAGGCTGATCGCCTGGTTCTGCCGGTAATTGTCAGCCAGCACAAGGCGTTCGACTTCGTCGGTCATCGCCGCGAGTTGCACATTGCGCGCGTCCATAGTCAGCTCCCCGCGCTGCACCGCGTCGTTGAGCAGGATCTTGATGTTGACCTCGTGATCGGAGGTATCCACGCCCGCCGAGTTGTCGATGAAGTCGGTGTTGAGCAACAGGCCATTGAGCGCCGCCTCGATGCGCCCGCGCTGGGTACAACCGAGATTGCCGCCCTCACCGACCAGTTTGCAGCGCAATTCCCTGCCATTGACGCGGATCGCGTTGTTGGCGCGATCGCCGGCGTCGGCATTGGTCTCGGCTTCGGATTTCACGTAAGTGCCGATGCCGCCGTTCCACAGCAGATCGACCGGCGCTTTCAGGATCGCGCGCATCAGATCGTTCGGCGACAGCGCCTCGATGCCATCCTCGATACCGAGCGACGCGCGCACTTCGGGCGTGATTGCAATCGATTTCGCGCTGCGCGGGAAAATCCCGCCGCCTTTGCTGATCAGGCTGTGATCGTAATCGGCCCACGACGAGCGCGGCAGCCGGAACATGCGCTCGCGTTCGGCAAACGACTTGCCGATGTCGGGATTCGGATCGAGAAAAATATGCCGGTGATCGAACGCCGCGACGAGGCGGATATGTTTCGACAACAGCATGCCGTTGCCAAACACGTCGCCCGACATGTCGCCGATGCCGACGCAGGTGAAGTCCTCGTTCTGGCAATCGCGGCCGAGCGCGCGAAAATGGCGCTTGACCGATTCCCAGGCGCCTTTCGCGGTGATGCCCATGCCCTTGTGATCGTAGCCGACCGAACCGCCTGAGGCGAACGCGTCGCCGAGCCAGTAGTCGTGCTCGCCCGAAATCGCATTGGCGATATCCGAAAACGTCGCCGTGCCTTTGTCCGCAGCGACGACCAGATACGGATCGTCGGCGTCGTGACGCACGCAGTTCTGCGGATTGACCACCTTGCCTTCGACCAGATTGTCGGTGATGTCGAGCAGCCCATTGATGAACAATCGATAGCAGGCCACGCCCTCGGCGAGTTGCACATCGCGGTCGCCACCGA
>JAYTQX010000437.1:0-3354 GCA_043746455.1 Pseudomonadota bacterium | reverse complement strand
ACTTCCGCTGGAAAAACCCGGCGTTGCGATCAAGCTGCTCGCCACATTTTCCTTGTCCGCGCGCGTGCTTGGGCGTGCGGACTATCGCTGGGACTTCGGCGCCGCGCTGATCCCAGTCGATCTCGCCCTGGGTTGGGGACGCATGTCCGATACGGCGGTACTCGACCAAATGGATATCTCACAAGGCGCGCGCTTCTACCGTTGGCAAGTAAAGCAGTTTCCGATTCCCGAACGCGAGATCATCGAATCGAGCGCGAACATGCACCTGATTCCAGCGACGGATGCGGTGGAACGCGGGATCAAGCGCACCCGCGTTGGCGATGTCGTGACCTTCGACGGCTATCTGGTGGAGGCGGACTGGCCTGATGGCACCAAGTGGGTCAGTTCGCTGACGCGCAGCGATTCCGGCGCGGGCGCTTGCGAACTGGTCTGGGTCGAGCATTTCGACATTGCGCCGCGTTGAACCACGTTAAACTGCCGCTCCTCCATCCGCGCAATCGACCATGATCCTGCCCCGCTACCACGTCGCGCCATCGTTGATCCCCGGCGCCGGCAAAGGCCTGTTTCTCGATGAGAGCGTCGCACCGGGCCGCCTGATCACCGCGCCGGACGACATACGCAAAGTATACAAATGGAGCGAGGTCGAGGCGCTGCCAAACCCGCACGCAATGCTCGCCGCGACCGTACGCTGGTTCGAGGACCGTTACACGGTCACGCCGGAATGGCCGGACGAGTGCTATATCAATCATTCGTTCGCGCCGAGCGGCCTGTGGCATCTGGGTTTCGTGTTCGCGCTGCGCCACCTGCCGGCGGGCAGCGAAATCACCATGGATTACCGCCATCTGCTCGCGCCGGGCCAGCAGGAGGATTTTCGCGATGCGCTCAGTGGCGAAGCCATCGTCGGCTACAGCTGGGCGGAAAGTCTGTCGACTTCCACGGCGCAACTGCAAAACCTGCTCGCGACCGATGCATTCTCCCGGCACAGTGAAGGCGGCTGCGGCTGATGCGCGTCCGCCACCTGCGCGATAGCGACTATCGGCGCCAGCGCTGGAAGAATGGTGGCGGCTGGACGACCGAACTCGCGCGGTCGCCTGCCCCCACCTCCAGTCCTCCCCCGCTGGCGCAGGGGGGGAGGAGTGATCGTCGCGCTGCTCGCGACAACGTTATTTCATTGGAGCCCGACTGGCGCATCAGCATCGCCGAGATCGAAATCGATGGAGCATTTTCCACTTTTCCACAATGCGATCGCTACATCGCTCTGCTCGACGGCAACGGCATGACATTGGAATTCGATGCAGTACCTGCGGCCGTGCTCGAACAGCGTCTGCGCTTCGTGCAATTCCGCGGCGAATGGCAAACCTACGGCCGCCTGCACGACGGCCCGGTGCGCGATTTCAACCTGATCGCGCGGCGCGGCCGGGTACGCGCAGACGCGCTGCATCGCCCGCTGGTCGGCACCATGGTGTTCCCCAGCGCACAGGGAACAACCTGGTTCGTCCATCTCGCAGCGGGCCGCGCGACCGTGCAGGCATCCGCTGAGCCGCAGACGTTCTCGGCCGGTGAATCGCTGTTGCTCGAAGACGACGGCACCGTGCACAATTGTATACTCGACGGTGGCGGCGACCTGCTGCTGGTCAAGCTGACTACCAGATAGTCCGGCCTGCACAAACGCTGGCCCGCGCATCAAATGAGTCACGGTCGCTCCGATCGATCTCGCTTCGTCGAAGCGTGACGCGCGTCAAATTCCGCACTCCCGCAGCGTGACGTACGTTCACTGCTGAAAGTGCTGGCCAATCCGGCCGCTGAGACGAGCCTGTAATTCCTGCACGGCTTTACGTAAGCCTTCCATAGGGACCCCACAAAAGCAGGTTCGCCTCGGTGCCGGAGCAAACGGTATTTTCGTGCGATTGATTTGGGAACCTGCGCAAAGGTCCCGGGGACGTGGACAAAAACGGCTTCGATGTCCATGCGGTTGTCGACTCAAGTTTGATCGAGCGGGCCAGGAGGGCCTGCTTGGCCCATTGCCGTTTGGCGCCAGGACTCGAATCTCAACGAGTACAGGGTTCGAGCGATCGTTCGTATCCGAACAGGAAGTTCGGATACGGCGCAATCCGGTCGCTCAGGGGGCGACCTTAATCCACTCTTCAGGAGAGCTTGTATGCGCGTTCATGATGTTTTTCCTTGCACACGTTTCTCTCGTTACCGGCCAGGACGACTATGCTGCGGACTTGCCGGCTTGCTGATCGCATCGCTGACACCTGGCCTTTACGCTCAATCGCCAAAGTCGGCCGCCGATGATGGCGGCGGTGCGCACATTCTGCTCACTCCGCAACATGGCCGCGGCGCCAATATCCCGCAGGCGTTACAGCCCTTGTTGCCGAGCGGCACCGCAAGCCCGAATGATCTCACGTACCACAACGGCCCGGTGATGCGCAACGTCACCAACTACGTGATCATCTGGAATCCGCCGACAACGACGTTCAGCGCCACCTATCAGCAGCTGATCGAACAGTACTTCATCGACAACGGCGGCACGCCGTTCATGGAGATCGAAACGCAATGGAACGACAGCACTGGCCTCCCGGTGCCGAATGCGAATTACTTCGGCGGCACCTGGGTCGATACGGTCAATGCCTACCCGCATGCGGGTACCGTTGCCGATCCGCTGGTTGGACAGGATATAAAAGATGAGGTCAATCGTGCGATCGCGGCCAATCCAACCTGGCAGGCACCCGGCTACTCGACGATGTACTTCGTGTATCTGGGTCACCACATCATCGAGTGTTTCAAAGGCGCGGGCGACCCGTTCGGTTGCTTCGCCGGTACGGATATCAACGGAGCCTCGCCGCCAGCGTCCAACGGCCCTCCCAACACGGTTAACGGTGCCGGAACGTACTGCGCCTATCACAGTTTCGACGGTGCCAATATCTACGCGACCCAGCCCTATGCATCTGACGGTTCGTGCGGCAATCAACCTGCATATCCGAACGGCGTCGATCAGGACATCGTGCTATCGCCCACGTCACACGAACAAAACGAGGCTTATTCCGATCCCAATCTGAATGCCTGGTACAACGACACGACCGGCAACGAGAACGGCGACAACTGTGCATACACTTATGGCCAGGTGGAGCCCGACGGCACCAACTTCGTCCTGTCGGGACATCGTTATCAAATCCAACGCGAATGGAGCAACGCCCTGCCCGATGGCTGCATCAAACGCGCCGGGCCCGCGTCGCAGCTCACGCTCACGGGCGATCTGAATTTCGGACTGGTGCCGCGCGGCACGACGGCGAGCAAGGACGTGTTGATCCAGAACACGGCGGCCGGCGACCTGAACCTGTTGAACGTGCG
>JAYTQX010000436.1:0-4812 GCA_043746455.1 Pseudomonadota bacterium | reverse complement strand
CGCGCGACCGTGATCGCCAGCGAATCCGGCCACGCCTCGCTCGCCCCCGGCAACGATCTGGAAATCGACGTGCTGCGTGAGTTGTTCAAGCGCTGGCCGCATGTCGATCGCGAGCGCGCGATCTCAGGCCCGGGCCTGCTCAATGTATACGAGTGTATTTGTGAACTCCACGGCGTGACCGCGCTGCTGAAAACCCCGGCGGAAGTCACCAGCGCCGCGCTGGCCAACGCGAACCCGCAGGCGGTGAGCGCGCTGAACGTGTTCTGCAATTTGCTCGGCAGTCTGGTCGGCGACCTCGTGCTCACCTACAACGCGCAGGCGGTGTTCCTCGCCGGCGGCATTCCCTCGCGTATCCGCACCTTCCTGCCCACCAGCGGCTTCGTCGCCCGCTACCTCAACAAGGGCGCGCTGCGCGAAGCGCTGGAGCACATTCCGGTATGGCTGATCGAGCACGGCCAGCTCGGTCTGGTCGGCGCGGCCGCGTGGTACCGAGATCATTGCGCTGACGCGTAAAAAAGCGGTCATTCCGGCGAACGCCTGAATGACGGGTTAGGAATATTCTTCGATCGCGCCGCCGATCCACGTGGCGCGCACCTGCAACTTATCGTCAAGTGCGACCAAGTCAGCCGTATAGCCCGACGCAATGCGGCCATGACTCGCCCCCAGGCCGATAAAATCGGCCGGATAGGTCGAGGCCATGCGCAGTGCTTCATCGAGCGGCACATCGAGCCACGCCAGCGTGTTGCGCACCGCCTGCGCCATATCGAGCACCGAACCGGCGAGCGTACCGTCAGGCGTGGTCAACAGTCCGTCGCGCGCGGTCGCGATCTCACCGCTGATGCGGAATGACGGCGATGCAGAACCGACCGGCGGCATCGCATCGGTGACGAGAAATATCTTGCCGCGCGGCTTGGCGGCCAGCGCGACGCGCAGCGCAGCCGGATGCACATGATGGCCGTCGACGATCACGCCGCACCAGCTGTCGCGATCGGCGAGCGCGGCACCGACAACACCGGGTTCGCGCCCGGTCAGCGGTGTCATCGCATTGTATAAATGGGTAAAACCGCGCACGCCGGCATCGAGTGCGGAGCGCGTCTGCGCAAACGTCGCGGCGGTATGCCCGGCCGCCAACACGACACCGCGTGCGATGAAATCGCGCAGAGTCTGCGCCGGTAGGCACTCCGGCGCGAGAGTAAGCAAGGTCTTGCCCTGCTGCAGCGAAGCCGCCAATTTGACTTCGGTGGCATCGGGTACGCGGAACTTCGACGCGTCGTGCACGCCCTTGCGCGCAGTCGCGAGATAAGGGCCTTCAAGATGGATGCCGAGCACACCCGGCACGCCTTGCGCGATCGCCGCGTCCACCGCGCCAATCGCCGCGCGCATCACCGCGACGTCGTCGCTGATCAGCGTCGGCAACAGACCGGTCGTGCCGAAGCGGCGATGCGCGCGTGCGATGCACCGAATCGTTTCGACATTCGGCGCGTCGTTGAACAGCACGCCGCCGCCACCATTGACTTGGGTGTCGATAAACCCCGGCACCAGCATGCGACCGGCGAGATCGTGCTGCTGCGCGGCGCGCACGCGCGCATCGGATTCGGCGACCACATCCGCGATGCGGCAGTTCTCGATCAGCACCGCCTGCCCGGTTGCAAATCCGTGCTCGGTCAGCACACGCGCATTGATCAGCGCCGTCGCCATCAGACTGTCTGGGTCACTTTGTTCAGATGCGGCGGCACGTCCGGATCGCGTCCGCGTCGGATTGCCAGCGCATTGGCGGCGCGATAGAAACCCTGGATCGCAATCAGCGGCGCGCACACCGGATGCGGCGCTTCGGCGACCGGCAACGCATGCGGCTGCGCTGCGTCTGGTGAGGTGACCCACACCTTCGCGCCGCGCGCGGCGAATTCCTTCGCCAGTTCGCGCGTGCCCTCCCAGGATTCGTCGCGCTGGGCCAGGAATAGCACCGGAAAATCCGTGCCGACGAGGGCCATCGGTCCATGCTTCACTTCGGCCGCGCTGAACGCCTCCGCATGCAGACCGCAGGTTTCCTTGAGCTTGAGCGCTGCTTCCTGCGCGGCACCAAGACCGAGACCGCGGCCGACGACGAACAGGTTGCGTGCCTCGATCAGACCGTCGACCAGCGGCGACCAGTCCATCTGCCAGGTCGCGCGCATCGCCACGGGGGTCGCGCGCAATGCTTCGAACAATACGACATCGTTTTTCCAGCGCGCTGCGATATGCACGATGGCCGACAAGGCGCACAGATAGCTTTTCGTCGCCGCGACGCTGAGTTCGGGACCCGCACGCAACGGCACCACGGTGTCGGCGACCGCAGCGAGCGGCGAGTCCTCGACATTGACCAGCACGACGACACGCGCGCCCGCGCGTTTGGCGCCCTGTGCGTGGCGCACGAGATCGGGGCTCTTGCCCGATTGCGAAATTGCGATGTACAGCGCGCCATCGAGCTTCTGTTCGGTGTGGTAGATCGAACTCACCGACGGCGACGCGGAAGCAGCCATCAATCCGATTTGCGTCTCGAACACGTATTTGGCAAAGGTCGCGGCGTGATCGGAACTGCCACGCGCACCGGTGACGATGAAGCGCGGCGGCGTTGTGCGCAGCGTCTGCGCGAGACGCGAGACGATCTCGTCATTGGCCCGCAACTGACGCTCGATCACCTCGGCGCTTTCGCCGGCTTCGCGAAACATGCGCGTTTGTTCGGGCTTTGGGACTTGGCTTGACATCGTTGTCATCGTGATTTCAATGGTAGCGCAATTTTTTTGATGTGATCTGGTCCAGCAAAATAATTGCAGCGGAAATTTCGACGCGCTACTCGCCGTGCAGTTCGGCGACGAAATCGTAGGCGTCGCCGCGATACAGCGAGGACGTGAATTCGACCACCCTGCCGTCGTCGAGAAACGCACGCCGCTCGATCGCGAGCGCGGGACTGCCCAGCGGAATATCCAGCAGACGCGCCTGCGCCTCGTCGACCGCCACCGCACGCAGACGCTGCAGCGCGCGCGTCGGCCGGCAGCCGATCTGTTCGAGCGCATCGTAGAGCGACAGCTTGACCGCGTCGGGATTGCCGATCACCGATTGCGGCACCACGGTCAGTTCCAATGCCAGCGGCTTGTCCGCCGCAAAGCGCAAACGGCGCAGGCGGATCACGTTAGCGCCGGGCGACAGATTGAGCGCCATCGCTTCTTCCGGCGTCACTTCGCCGACGCTGCGCTCGAGGAATTTGACGCGCGGTTTCAATCCGCGCGCGCGCAGGTCGTCGGTGAATCCGGTCAGGCGCGAAAACGATTTAACGATGCGCTCGGCAACAAAGGTGCCGGCGCCATGCCGCTGCGTGAGCAAACCATCCTCGACCAGACCGCCGATGGCCTTGCGCACGGTGACGCGCGACAATGCCAGGCGCTTGGCCAGATCGCGCTCGCTCGGCAAGGCCTGGCCGGGCGGAAACGCGCCGGATTCGATCGTGTTCTGGATCGCGCGGCGCAGACGAAGATATGCGAGCGAGCGCTGCGCCTGTGCGCCGCGATCGAGCTTGCGATATTCGCTGACCAGGGTGGATTGCATGCCACTATCATACCAATGAAATACCACTTTTGCCAATTCCTCCCTGCAGGGAACGAAAACAGGGCTTTCTGGACGAAGATGTAGGCGAGAGATTGGCACAGTGGTATGATAGTGGTATCATTCATGGCGCAAGACGATTGTCCTCAATATTCCAGCGTTTCGAGGTGACTCGTGGTACAGATGATAGCGGTCGATCCGTTCGATCTGGTGATCTTCGGCGGCACCGGCGATCTGGCTATGCGCAAGCTCCTGCCCGCCCTGTTTCGCCGCTTCGCCGGCGGACAGGTGCCGCGCGAGACCCGCATCGTCGGCGTCGCGCGCAGTCACGACTCCGCGGAAAACTACCGCGGCGTGGTGCGTGAAGCGATCAAGCGCGCGGTGTCGAACGCCGATGCGCAGACGCTGGAGAATTTTCTCGGGCTGGTGCACTACTACGGCCTCGACGCGACCCAGGACGCCGGCTGGCGCGAGTTCGCCGACACCCTCGCCACGACCGGCGAGCGCGTGCGCGTGTTCTATCTTTCGACCAGCCCTGATCTTTTCGTCGGCATCTGCGACCGGTTGCGCCAGTACGGACTCAACGGCAAGGATGCGCGCGTGGTGATCGAGAAACCGATCGGCCACGATCTCGCCAGCGCCACCGCGATCAACAACGCCGTGGGTGCGGCCTTCGCCGAAAGCCAGGTGTTCCGCATCGATCATTATCTGGGCAAGGAAACCGTGCAGAACCTGCTCGCGCTGCGCTTCGGCAACGTGCTGTTCGAGCCGTTATGGAACGCCGCACATATCGATCATGTGCAGATCACCGTAGCCGAAACCGTGGGTCTCGAGAAACGCGCCACTTACTACGACACGGCAGGCGCGTTGCGCGACATGGTGCAGAATCACATGCTGCAACTGCTGTGCATGGTGGCGATGGAAGCGCCCGCCTCGCTCGACGCCGACGCAGTGCGCGACGAAAAACTCAAGGTGCTGCGTTCGCTCAAGGGCATCGACCAGAACAACGCGATCCTGTTCACCGTGCGCGGACAGTATCGCGCCGGCGCGACCGACGGCGCTCCGGTGCATGGCTATCCGGAAGATCTGGGCAAGCCCGCGTCGCAGACCGAGACCTTCGTCGCGCTCAAGGCCGAAGTCGGCAACTGGCGCTGGGCCGGCGTACCGTTTTATCTGCGCACCGGCAAGCGCCTGCCACAGCGCGTTTCGGAAATCGTCGTGCAGTTCCGCTCG
>JAYTQX010000435.1:0-5780 GCA_043746455.1 Pseudomonadota bacterium | reverse complement strand
AAAAACAAGAACTGGATTCCCGCCTACGCGGGAATGACGAGCGTACGGCAACGGCAACACCATCCCCACCCAACCCTCCCCTTGAAGGGGAGGGCTACGCCCGCACACGGGAATGACTAACTAGAGCTAAGACGCTGGATTACACGCGGCCCCCGCTGCTACGTCAGATGCACCTCATCCGCGACAATCTCAACCGGCAAACCCTCCAGACTTTCCCCGCGACAAGGCCCATCGACACAGAGTCCGGACGCAATCGCAAACATCGCCCCGTGCGACGCGCAAATCAGATGGGAATCCTCGATCAGGAAGCGCCCGGGCGCCCAGTCCAGGCGCTGGCCGGCGTGCGGACAGACGTTGCGATAGGCGAACACTCGCGCCGCCTGGCGCAGCAGAATCAGCGAGTCCGCGTAAGCGTTTGGCGCGTCAACGGTTTCTGCCGGAAGGTCCAGTGCGATGGCGCCGCCATCGGGGATATCCGCGAGCCGACATAACGTTTTTCTAACGCTCATCAGAGTATTTAGTTTCCTGCCAGCCGGTATCACTTACGTGCTGTCCAAACCCCCACATTCTGCCATGGAGCATCGTCGCCATGTTTTACTGGCGCTGGTTCAATCGTCGTCACCATCCGCTGACCCGCCTCGTGTTCGGCGTGCTCGGTGCGATGCTGCTGATTGGTGTGCTCACACTCGGCTTTTTTGCCCTGATTGCGTTCGCGTTCGTGGGCGCGATCGTCGCGCTCACGCGCGCGCTGGTGCGCACGCAGGCGCAGGCAACGCAGCAACCTGCGGCGGCGCGTGGCAGCCCGCGCGTGATCGAGGGCGAATACGTGGTGCTGCACAAAGACACGGCGACGCTGAAGCACTGATCCGCGTTTCGCATCGACGGGATTGACCGTCTGCGCACTATCGTCTGATCCAATGGCCCCGAACGCGTGGCCGCAAGTGGCGCTATCGTGCGTACAGTCGCGCCGCTAAGATGGGTGCCAATCTGCAACCGTCTGCGCGCGCCGCAAAAGTATACTTTCTCCCAACCCAATGAACGATACCGCTCTCGCCGCCGCGCCTGCGCGCGCCCTGCTCACGCCGCGCGTGCTTGTGCCACTGGCCCTGTTCGGCATCTACGTACTGTGGGGCTCGACCTACCTCGCGATCCGCATCGCGGTGGCGGGTTATCCGCCGTTTCTGATGGCGGCCGTGCGCTTCGCAATCGCAGGTGCGCTGATGCTCGCGCTGCTGAGCTGGCGCGGCGTCGCCCTGCCGACGCGCAAGCAATGGTTCAATTGTTTCGTCACCGGCACCCTGCTGCTCGGCTTCGGCAACGGCATGGTTTGCTACGCCGAACAAAGCGTCGCGTCCGGAATCGCGGCGGTTGCGGTCGCCAGCGTCGCACTGTTCATGGCGATCTTCGCCGGACTTTACGGGCAATGGCCCAATCGCCTGGAATGGATCGGCCTGCTGGTCGGCTTCGCCGGCGTGGTCGTCCTCAACTTCGGCGGCGAACTGCGCGGCTCGCCGCTCGGCGCGGCGGCACTTGTTTTCGCGGCGATCGCCTGGGCGTTCGGTTCGGTGTGGAGCAAGCATCAGGACATGCCGCACCCGGCGATGAGTGCGGCGGCGCAGATGCTGTGCGCCTGTGTGCCGCTCGGTGCGTTCGCCCTGATCTCCGGCGAGCATGCGGCGCTGTCGCCGGATCTGCACGCGACGCTGGCCGTCGTCTATTTGATCGTCGCCGGATCCCTGCTCGGTTTCAGCGCCTATATCTATCTGCTGCATCACACGCGGCCCGCCCTCGCAACGAGCTACGCCTACGTCAATCCACCCGTCGCCGTGCTGGTCGGCGTGCTGCTCGGCGGCGAGAGTGTGACCTCGCTCGATATCGTCGGCACGGTCGTGATTCTGATCGGTGTGGCCGCGATCACGCTGGCGAAGACGAAAAAGTAGTTCTCGTCGTCGTCGCTAATGTCGATGCTCGTGCAGCGGCTGCGGCACCCCGGCGTGCTCAAGACCGCCAGTCTCCAGCCACTGCCGCGTGCATGCCCTCGACTGGGCGATGAGCGACCTGCCCGCTGAGTAGTCGTAGGGCGATATGTCCAGCGGGCACAAACTCGGCACGATCCGTAGCGTGACGTCGCCTGCAAAGCGCTCGGCGTCGTGCACGAGCTGGCGCGAGACAAGCAGGCTCAGTGCGTGGACGGCACGCGCGATCGCGCCCGCGGGCAGCCGATTGAGCGCGCAGGCAAAACCGGTGGGCAATACGATGATGCGCGTTGCGCCGAGTCTGATCGCGCTGGAGATCGGCGTGTTGTTGGCGACGCCGCCATCGACCAGAAAGCGCTCGCCGATCCGCACGGGCGGAAATACGCCGGGAATGGCCGCGCTCGCAAGGACCGCATCGACGACCGAGCCTGAGGACAGAACCACTTCGTGTCCGCTCAGCATGTCGGAGGCAACGATATGCACCGGCAACGCCGCCTGTTCCAATTGCCGGTAAGGGATATTTCGTTCCAACAGGCGCCGCAAAGCGTGGGAATCGACCAGGTGACCACGCCTCAGCAACATGCCGAGCATGCTGCTCAGACTGAAGGGAAGAACGTCCCTGCGCTTGAGCGCGCACCAGATGGCCTCCAGCTTGTCAGCACCGGCACGCGTTGGATCGGCAGCGAAGTACGCGGCATTGATCGCACCGGCCGACGCGCCCACGATGAAGGCTGGCGTCTCGCCCCAATCCAGCAGGGCCTGCAACATACCCACTTCCACCGCGCCCAGGCTGCCGCCACCGGCCAGCACGAAGGCCGTGCGCTGTGCAGCGCCACTACCGATCGGAGTCGTCTGGACCATTCCGGGTACCTGCCTGATGTCGCGCTCAGCCGACGCTGTTTCCATTGGACACGACGTGCAGGACTTTCCTTACGCCAAAGCCTGGTAGCTCACGCCACCACCACCGGGATCTTGCCGATCCGCGACTGCCATTCGCGCGGACCGGTCTGATGCACCGAGGTGCCTTGCGAATCGACGGCGACGGTGACCGGCATATCCTTCACTTCGAATTCGTAGATCGCTTCCATACCCAGATCGGCGAAACCGACGACGCGCGATGCGCGAATCGCTTTCGACACCAGATACGCCGCGCCGCCGACCGCCATCAGATACACCGACCGGTGTTTCTTGATCGCGTCGATGCCCGCAGGACCGCGCTCGGCCTTGCCGACCATGCCAAGCAGACCGGTTTCGCTAAGCACCTGTTCGGTGAACTTGTCCATGCGCGTGGCCGTGGTCGGCCCTGCGGGACCGACGACCTCGTCACGCACCGGGTCGACCGGGCCGACGTAGTAAATGAAACGTCCGCTGAAATCGACCGGCAGTTTCTCGCCGCGATTGAGCATCTCGACGATGCGCTTGTGCGCGGCGTCGCGCCCGGTCAGCAGTTTGCCGTTGAGCAGCAGCACTTCGCCGGGCTTGAACGTCGCGACTTCGTCGCGCGTGATCGTGTCGAGGTTGACTTTGCGCGCGCCGATCGGCTTGTAGGTGAGCTTGGGCCAATCGTCGAGCGACGGCGGATCGAGCGCGACCGGGCCTGAGCCATCAAGAGTGAAATGCGCGTGACGCGTCGCCGCACAGTTGGGAATCATCGCGATCGGCAGATTCGCCGCGTGCGTCGGATAGTCGCGCACCTTGATATCGAGCACGGTGGTGAGCCCACCGAGGCCCTGCGCGCCAATGCCGAGCGCATTGACCTTTTCGTAGAGTTCCAGGCGCAACTCTTCGGCGCGATTCGACGGTCCGCGTGCGATCAGGTCGGTGATGTCGATCGGTTCCATCAGCGCTTCCTTGGCGAGCAGCATCGCCTTCTCGGCGGTGCCGCCGATGCCGATGCCGAGCATGCCAGGCGGACACCAGCCCGCGCCCATGGTCGGCACGGTTTTCAACACCCAGTCGACGATCGAGTCCGACGGATTGAGCATCGCGAATTTCGATTTCGCCTCCGAGCCGCCACCCTTGGCCGCGACGATCACGTCGACGGTGTCGCCTGGCACGATCTGCACATTGATTACCGCCGGCGTGTTGTCCTTGGTGTTGGTGCGCTTGCCCGCGGGATCGGCAAGGATCGAGGCGCGCAGCTTGTTGTCCGGATCGTTGTAGGCGCGGCGGACACCCTCGTTGACCATGTCGTCGAGCGACAGCGTTGCCTCCCAGCGCACGTTCATGCCGACCTTGAGAAACACCGTGACGATGCCGGTGTCCTGACAGATCGGCCGGTGGCCTTCGGCGCACATGCGCGAGTTGATCAGGATCTGCGCTATCGCATCCTTGGCCGCAGGCGATTCCTCGCGCTCGTAGGCGCGCGCGAGATTGGTTATGTAGTCGACCGGATGGTAGTAGCTGATGTACTGCAGGGCATCGGCGATGCTCTGGATGAAATGTTCTTGTTGAATCGGGGCTTGCTTGATCGGTGCCGACGGGGTCGATGCCGAGTGAAGCGTGGCTGGCGTGCTCATACTGGCGGAGGCGTCGTGAGGGGGTCCGGCTATTTTCGCATTGCAAGCGGGATGACGCATCATGCATTCGTCATTCGGTAGTGCCTCAGTTTGAAATTTAGCGCATGCAGCGTGCGCTATATTCAAATCAGCTTTAGGCGTCGCATGTCGTCTTCGGTCCAACCGATATCATCTAGCAGACCTTGCAGCATTTTCGGGCCGTAGGTTTTCTTCGGATGGTAGTGAATAACTACGCGGCGATTGCTCGCGGGCGAGAGATAGATGCGCATAGAACCGCCCTTCATATCGCACGCCCATTCGTCGCGCTTAAGCGCGCGAACTAAGTCATCGGCTGTGAGGTTTTTGAGCTGCGCCCAGAGTTGGCTAGGAAAGCTCACGCAGCCGCGAGACAATCTTCCGGAATTCGCACGTCTTCAATGGACGTGGTTTGACGCAGGAACTTGCTCTTAGCGTATTGCCAGAGAAATTCTCCCAGCGAATACGTATGGTCACCATGAACCATGCCGACAGGAATCGGCTGATTATGTTCCATCAATGACGCCAGATAGAACCCGGCAGCTTGCTTGGCGTTAGCCAATGCTTCCTTTACGGTTTGCCCATCAACATGAAGACCTGGGAAGTCTGGGCAAAAAGCATGGAAAGACCCATCGTCGTCCTCGACGACAAACCGGATTCGCAGTGTGATTTCGCGAATTTTCATAATGCTCCTATCCCCGCTGGTTGACTTCGGAGCGCACCGCAATGGCAATTGCCACTATACGCCAATTAACACCTGTACAAGGCGTAAGTGTGGCTTAGGTCACAGATTGTTCACGTTTCTTATATGGCCCGCGCTTCTTTGCAACCAGAGCCGGCACCAGCGCTGCAATTTCTTCTAGCGACCAAACGTGATCAGAAAGGCCCGCTTCCATCGCCGGGGTGACCCGCAGCGTCTTATGGGTGCGCCCGAAGTTGTAGTACATGCAGTGCAGCGCAACGGCGTGTTCGTGGTTCTCGACCTTCTTACTAAAGGCGTTCGTCAGTCGCGTGAAGCGGCGGATACTCATGCGCATCGTGAGGTTCTGGCGCTCGACATAGCTGGTTGACACGTACTTCAGGTCTGGATCGCCGATCTTCACTTCTTTAGTAGCGCAAACGAACTCGCTCGGGCTGTAGCGGCGTTCGGAAGTCTTGCGCTTCGGATCGTCGTCACCGTAGACCTTCACGAGCATCGCGTAATCAACGTCGGCGCCGAACACGTCTTCAACGGCGTCGGCGTAGACCTTGTGCCCGTCGGTCGTGAGCT
>JAYTQX010000434.1:0-14435 GCA_043746455.1 Pseudomonadota bacterium | reverse complement strand
GCTGGATATCGTGGCAACACAATATTGTCCCGACGCAGCGACGGCGCGCAGGGCGCTCGTCACGAAACATCCGTTGCAGGCGTTTTCGCCGCGCAATTTTCGCGCCGACGATACGCGCCTGTTCACTTATCGCGGCGAGTGGCGTGCCGCGGCCGGCATCGACCGCGAGCCGGTGCCGCAGCCATTCGCCGAAGCCGCGACGGCAAGTCCGACTGCGCTCAACGCAGAAAGCGAAACCGTCGATCTCGACACCCTCAAGCGCTTTTTTGCGGCGCCGGCGCGCGTGTTCCTGCGCGAGCGTCTCGGCATGTGGCTCGATCCGCCCGCCGACGCCGACGAAGACGCCGATCACGTCGTTCCGGACAATCTGGGAAAGTATATTTTGCGCGAAACCCTGGTTGAAGCGGCCCTGTCCGGCGGCACTGCCGACGCCGCCACCCTGCGCGCGCGCGCGCTGCTGCCTGCTGGGCGCATGGCCGGGCCCGTGCTGCTCGATGCGCAAACTCAAACGGCCGCACTGCTCGCTGCGCTGCGCGATGAAGCTGAGGTTGCGGGCGAGTCGACAGGAACCTTCATGCTGCAATTCGACGGCGGCAGGCAATTGAGCGGGACACTGCCTGCGCAGAGCGAAGGCAGGGCCGTGGTCTGGGCGGCGGGCGCGCTGCACGGCAAACGGCTGCTCAATGGCTGGCTCGACTACCTGGCGCTCGCTGCGCATCGCGACGACGCAAGGCTGACGTTGTTCGGCATGGCAAAGACGGGAGTACAAGCGCTGCACTACTCCGGACTGACGCAACAAACCGCGCGCGCGATCCTTGCGGCCCTCTTGCGCCGCCGGGACGACGGTCTGCAGACGCCGCTGTTGTTCTTTCCAAAGACCTCGGCGGCGTATGCACGGCGCTGGCGCCAGAGCGAATTTACGCAGGCAGGACAACGGCATGCCGACGCCCTCAGCGAGGCGCGCAAGGCGTTTGCAGGCGAACGCAGAAACGACGAGGGCGGCAGCGGCGAAGCGGATCGCGAGCCGCCCTTCGCACTGATTGCGCGCGATCGCGATCTGTTTGGTGCGGCCAGCACGGCAAGCCGGCAATTCGCCGAGCTCGCGCTCGAAATATTCGATCCACTGCTCGACGCGCTGCATGAGGTGGCGGAATGAGCGACGCGGCGCCCACCGATCTCGCCCTGACCCTGCCGCTGTTCGGCGTGCAGGCGATCGAGGCCAGCGCCGGCACAGGCAAGACGTACGCGCTTGCGGGTATCCACGCGCGCCTGATCGTCGAAAAGAAATTGCAGGTGCGCGACATTCTCGTGGTCACCTATACACGTGCCGCGGCGGACGAATTGCGCAAGCGGCTGCGTGAACGCCTGACTTTGTGCGCACAGATCGCCGCCGAACACGAATCGCCGGCAGACGATGCCGGCAAAGCGGAAGTGGGCTTTTGCCGCCAGCTGATCGCCAGGGCGCTTGCGGATGGTGAACTGCGCGAGCTGCTGCTGCGCCGTCTGCGCCTTGCCGCCTTGAGTCTCGACGAAGCGCAGATCAGCACGGTGCACGCATTCTGCGAACGCGCCCTGCGCGAACAGGCCTGGCGCGCGGGCGTGCAGGCAGCCGAAGGCAAGTTGATCGATATCAAGCCGCTGCTCGGCACCCTCGCCGCCGATTTGTGGCGTGAGCGCGCGACTGGCGCCGATGCGCAGGGTTGGTACGCGTTGACGGCGGTGGCGAAGTCCGCCGATGGCTTTGCCGAGCTCATGAAAGAGTTGTGCGACGCGCAGAGCGTCCTCGAACCGGAGGTAGCCGAATCGGCAGGGCTGTTGCGTGAACGGATCGCGCAGGGCGATTCGGCACGTCGCTCACTCGGCGAGATCTGGCGTGAGCACGGCGCTGCGGCAATGACCGCGTTGATCGAACATGCGCGTGGCGATCACATCAACCTGAATTCGTATCCCCAGGAAAAGATTGCGCACGAAGCGCGAACACTGGCCGCGGCATTTGCCTCCGGTGCACAACCCGATACCAGGCTCCTGGCGCGCTACACGTCCGCGGCTATCGAGGCGAAGCGCAAGAAGCACGGTCGGCCACTGCCGCCGCAGCGCTTTTTTGAGGCAACTCAGGCGACCGTTGCCGAGATGGAAAATGCCGATCACGCCCAGCGCCAACTCGGCCTGCTGATCCTGCGCGATTGTGCGCAAGAGCTGCGCCGTCGTCTGCAGCGTCAACAGCGTGACGTACGCGGCTACACCTACGACGATCTGATTTCACGTTTGCATGAATCGGTTTGCGGCGCACACGGCACGGCGACAGCGAAGGCTTTGGCGAAACGCTTTCCGGCGGCCCTCGTCGACGAATGCCAGGACAGCGATGCGCGTCAGTTCGACATCTTCTTCGCGATCTACGAGCAACGCGGCCTGCTGGCTCTGGTCGGCGACCCCAAACAGTCCATCTACCGCTTTCGCGGCAGCGACGTGCGCGCGTATCTGGATGCACGTGCGCGTGCCGATGCGCGACACGCGCTGGATCACAATTTCCGCTCGACACCGGCCCTGATCGGCGCCTACAACCGGCTGTATCGCGACGCGGGCGACGCGGCGTTCGACAGCGCGGAAATCCGCTACGAACCGGTGCAGCCCGGCGGCACGGCACACGACGACGATTTGCTGATCGAGGGTGTCGCACCAGCACCGCTGTGCTTCTGGCAGGCCGATGCCGCTTCCAGCAAGGCCGATGCGGCGCTCGCCCTGGCCGCCGGCTGCGCCGAGGAAATCGTGCGTTTGCTCGTGCTTGCGTGCAGCGGGACCGCGCAATTGCGGCGCAAGCGGGATGACGGCTCGATCCAGCACGCAGCACTGCATGCGGAAGATCTCGCAGTGCTCGTCGCAAGGCATGACGAAGCGACCATAATGCAGCGCTCTCTCTCTGCGAGAGGCGTACCCAGCGTCGTGGTCAGCCGCGAAAGCGTGTTCGCCAGCGATACGGCGCGCGAACTGGTCAACCTGTTGCGCGCTCTCGACAGTTTCGATCCCGCGCGTCTGCGCGGCGTGTTGTCTTCACGTCTACTCGGCTGCACACAGGCCGGGATCGCGGCGCTGCACGGCGACGCGACGGCGTGGCACGAACAGGCGGCCCGCTTTGCACAGTGGCGCGAACGCTGGCGCGAGCACGGTGTGCTTGCCCTGGTCGAAATCGTCGCCGAGGAAGCTGCGGCAAGGCTGCTCGCGTATGTCGATGGCGAACGTTGCCTGACCAACCTGCTGCACCTAGCCGAGCTGTTGCAGGAGGCGGAACGCGAGCGCGATGGCGCGCGTGCCCTGATCGACTGGCTGCAGCAACGCATCGTCTATGCCGACAAGGAGCGCGAGGAGGAACAGCTGCGTCTGGAATCCGATGCGGGACGCGTACACATCGTCACCGTGCACGCATCCAAGGGTCTGGAATATCCGATCGTGTTCCTGCCTTTCGCGGCGTTGCGGCGCAATCCGCGCAACGTGCCTAGCTACACGCGCTTTGCGGGCACGCAGCGCATCGTGCATGTGTGCGGCGTCGGCGACGACGGACAAGCCAAGGCCGTCGAACGTGGCGAAGCGCAGGCCGAAGCGTTGCGCCTGCTCTACGTTGCGCTCACGCGCTCGCGGGCTCGCTGCTACGTGGCTTGGGGAGAAATCGGTCGCGGCGAACCGCCCGCGCTCGCCAACCTGCTACTCGCGGGCGCCGATTCAAAACAGGCTAGCGTGTCCGCGCGCCTGGCCGAGCTTGGCGCTGCGGCACAAGAGCTGATCGCCTGCTCACCGTTGCCCGTGCCCACGTCGCAGCGTTTGCCTGGACCGGATCTGACCAGGTTGGCCCCAGCGCGCCAGATCCGCGAACGCGTGCACGAGTGGCGGCGCTCGCACAGTTTCTCGGGCCTGAGTGCGGGCGCGCGCGCAACGCTGCGCAGTGATCCCGATGTTGCCGGTGGCGAAGACGAACGCAACGTCGCTGCCACCGCGATCGATTCGCCCACTGTGCCGACCGTGTTGCGCGGAACGCGTTTCGGTACCGCGTTTCATGAGCTGATGGAAAAAGTGGATTTTTCGGCATGGCGCGATTGGCACGCGCCATCGCCACCGCTCACGCAACGCGAACTCGTCGATCGCATATTGCACCGCTACGCATTCGACAGCATCGATGACAAGAGTGCGGCCCGTGCAGTTTTTGTCCAACTGATTGCCGCCACGCTCAATGCGCCGCTGCCGCTGGGGGCGCGCCTGGCCGATCTTGCGCCGACCGAACATCGTGCCGAGATGCCGTTTCATTTCGCCATGCGCGGTGGCGATGCGCAGCCCTGGCTCGCGCGCATGCAGGCCGATGGTTATGTCCAGGCACGTACCCATTTCGCGCTCGAAGGCAATCGCCTCGCGGGATTGATGACCGGCGTGCTCGACCTGGTGGTATTCCATGACGCACGCTGGTGGGTGATCGATTACAAGACCAATCTGCTGGGAGGCAATACCGCGGAGGACTATGCGCCTGCGCGTCTGGCCACCGCGGTGCGCGAGGGCGAATACGATCTGCAATATCTGATCTATCTCACAGCGCTGCACCGCTGGCTCAAGGCGCGGCTCGGCGCGGCCTACGACTATGAGCGCGATATCGGCGGCGCCTTGTATCTGTTCGTACGCGGCCTTGATCGGGAGGACGTAAATGGCGTGCATCGGGACAAGCCGCCGGAAGCTTTGATCGAGGCGCTCGATGAAATGATGAAAGCGCCGGCGGAGATCGCGGCATGAGCACGCTGCTCGATCGCCTCGAAGCGCTGGGTCTGCTGCAACCGGTGGATGTCGCGCTCGGCCGCCTGCTTGCGCAGAAATCTGCAAGCGACGGGGCGGTAATCGGAATCGCCGCAGCACTGGTAAGCGCAGCGCGCGAACGCGGACACAGCTGTTTGCCGCTGGGGGCTTTGCACGACTTCGTAGCCGATGAGATGGACGCCGATGTAGCGACATGCGAAACAATCCTGCGCGATCTGCCGAGGGCCGATGCGCTGCGTGCGGCGCTGTCGTCTTCGAGTCTGGTCGCGTACGACGCAACGACAGCGGCGGCGCTGGTGCTCGATGTACGGCAGCGGCTCTACCTCGGCCGCTATTTTCGCTACGAAACCACGGTCGCGCAGACATTGCGCGCGCGGCTCGAAGCGCCGGCTCCGCAGGAAATCGACGAAGCAGCGTTGCGCGCCGCGCTGAACCGATACTTCCCGGCCACGGCGGATGGGCTCGATCGCGAACAATGCATCGCGGCATTGCTCGCCGCGCGATCGAGGTTCCTGCTGATTACCGGGGGCCCCGGCACGGGCAAGACGACGACGGTGTTGCGCCTGTTGGCGATCTTGATCGAGCAGGCATTCGCAAAGGGCGAGGTTCCACCGCGCATTGCGCTCGCCGCACCGACCGGCAAGGCCGCCGCACGGCTTTCCGAAACCCTGCGCACGCCGCTTGCGCAGGCGAACGTCGACGTAGCAGCGGCTTTACCAACGTCGGCGTCCACTGTGCATCGCCTGATCGGACTGTCTGCCGGGCAGCAACAAGCGCGTTACCACGGCGGTCGACCGCTGGCCTTCGATCTCGTGGTCGTCGACGAGGCCTCGATGCTCGATCTCGCACTGGCGGCGCGCCTGTGCGCGGCGCTCGCACCGGATACACGCCTGATCCTGCTCGGCGACCGCGACCAGCTCGCGTCGGTCGAAGCCGGCAGCGTGTTTGGCGCACTGTGCGCCGCCGCAGGTGCGACGAACCGCTATTCACCAGCGACCGCAACGATGCTGCAAAAACTGCTTGGCGCAGAAGTGGAAAGCTCGGTCGCCGCCGCGCCGCTAACCGATGCGCTGGTCGAATTGCGCCACAGTCATCGCTTCAGCGCGTCGAGTGCGATCGGGCGCTTTGCCGGTTCGTTGCGTCGAGGCGCGTACGCGGAAGCGCAGGGCGTACTCGAGGAATGCACACCCGAATTGCAGACGCGCATGGTTGCCGAACGCGACGTCGCCGCGAGCGTGGTCAGGCAATTTGCGCCACGCTTCGCGAGCCTGGCGCAAGCGCCAACGGCCGAAATCGCACTGGACCAGCTCGATGGCTTTCGCGTGCTCTGCGCGCTGCGCAGTGGACCCTGCGGTGCGGAAACGATCAATGCTCTGATCGAACAACAGCTGCACCGCGGCGGTGCGCGCGACGATGGCTCGCGCTGGTTCGCCGGGCGCCTCGTGATGATCTCCAGCAACGATCCGCGCCAGGGCTTGTTCAACGGCGATATCGGTATCGCGTTGCCGAGCGGCGCCCATGGCGCGTTCGAGGTCTGGTTCCGCGGCGCCGATGGCGGCATGCTGCGGCTCGCGCCGGCGCTGCTGCCTGTCTATCGCGGCGCGTTCGCGCTGACCGTGCACAAGGCGCAGGGCTCGGAATTCGACGAAGTGCTCGTCGTGCTGCCCGCGCATGATGCGCGCGTGCTGAGCCGTGAGCTGCTCTACACCGCCGTCACGCGTGCGCGCAAGAAAGTGGAATTGTGGACAAACCCGCAAATCCTCGAAACAACGATCGCGCGAACCACAGGACGCTGGTCGGGACTGGCAGAAAAGCTGGGGACGCAGGCCTAGGCGTCCGGCCGGCGAAACACGATCACGTTGCCGCCACCGTTGCGCCGCGGCTGTGGTCCGTCCCACAGAACCGGCACATCCTGTGGCGCAGGCGGTTCGAGTTCGTCGTTCGCCGCGGTGTGGGCATCCTCGTCGTGCTCTTCATCCTCCCAGCTGTAGCGTTTGCGTGGCAGCGCGGCATCGAGACGGAACGTGAGCAGCGCAGCGAGCGCACCCATCACCGCGCCGGCGAGATGGTATTCGAACGAGACCTGCTGCTCGCGCGGCAGCACGGTCATCAGCATGCCGCCGTAGAGAAAGAACACGAGCAGGGCGATCGCCACACCGAGGCGGTCGCGGCGCAGCAGGCCGATCACGAACAGAAAGAACATCAGGCCATGAGTGATGCCGCTGATGCCGACATGCACCGAAGACCGCGCCCAAAGCCACACGCCGAGACCGGAGCCGAGCCAGATCAGCGGCAGCGCGACGCGCGTCGCGCGCGGATAGGCATACAGAGTCAGTGCGGCGAGCAGGCCGAGCGGCAGGGTGTTCGACATCAGATGCTCGAACGAGGCGTGCACGAACGGCGCGGTGAGAATGCCGATCAGTCCGTGCGCCTCGCGCGGGCGGATACCGAGCGCGTCCATGTCCCAGCCAAGCGCGAATGCGCCGAGCCAGGCGAGCCAGATGCCCGCGACGAGGCCGGCAGCGCCGAGCAACGCGTAGAACACCCGCTTTCGATCGCGCTGCACCGTGGTGGCGCTGGGTTCCAGAGTCGGTGCGGCGATGTCCATGTCCTCATCATGGGGATGCATGGCTCGTGCGCAAGAGCAATACATTCGCCGCTTCGCTCGTCATTCCCGCAGGCTTCTAGCGGGAATCCAACGACTTTCTCTTTCCCACGCCGTCAGAGTTGAGAAAAGACGCTGAATTCCCGCTTTCGCGGGAATGACGGAAATTGAAGGGCCTTAATCGGAGTGGGCATGTTTTTTTTTGCGCCTTGTTCCTGCGCGGCGAAAACCGCTCTTGCCTTATCATGTCTGGATGAACCTGCCGAACAATCCCGTCGTCTACCTGAAGATCGAACGCCGCTCCAGCCATCCGTGGATATTCCAGAAGATGGTCGAGAAGCCGGAGCAGAAACCCAAGCCCGGCACGGTCGTCGATATTTACGACCGCGACGGTGCATTCGCCGGGCGCGGCTTCTACAACGGCCACTCGCGCATCGCGCTGCGCGTGCTCACCGCGGATCCGGACGAGGCGGTCGACGAAGCCTTCTTCGCACGCAAGATCGCGCAGGCGGTCGCGTTGCGCCGCGAGCTGCTCAAGCTCGACGCAGCGACCGACGCGTATCGCGTGATCCATTCCGAGGGCGACGGCCTGTCCGGCCTCGTCGTCGATCGTTTTGCGAACACGCTGGTCGTTGAATATTTTTCCGCGGGCATCTACAAGCAGCGCGACCTGATCAAGCGCTGTCTGCTGCAGCATTACCCGGATGCGGAAATTTACGCGTTCGCCGAGGAACACGTGCAGAAGCAGGAAAGCTTCGACTGCAGCGCGCCACCAGCGCCGAAGCCCACGGTGATCCATGAGCACGGCGTGCAGTTTCATGCCGCGCCGGGCAGCAAGCACAAGACCGGTTTCTTCGCCGACCAGCGCGACAATCGCTTGCTGCTGTCGCAATTCTGCGCCGGTGCGCGCGTGCTCGACCTGTGCTGCAACTCCGGCGGCTTCGGCATCTATGCGAAAGTGCGTGGCGGCGCGGAGGAAGTGGTCGGCATCGATCTGGATGAAGAAATTCTGGCCCTTGCCGAGCAGAACGCGCGCCTGAACAAGGCTCGAGTGCGCTTTATCCAGGCCGATATTTTCGCCTGGCTGCGCGATGTCGCGGGCAATCCCGAGAAGAAGTTCGATGTCGTGATTCTCGATCCGGCCAAGATGACGCGCGACCGCGAGCAGGTGATTCCCGCATTAAAAAAATACCTCGACATGAACAAGCTCGCGCTGGGCGCGGTAAAACCCGGCGGCATGCTGCTGACCTGTTCCTGTACCGGCCTGGTCAGCGAGGAACAGTTCCTCGACATGCTGCGGCGCGCGGCGTTCTACGCGAATCGCACGGTCCAGGTGCTCAAGGTCGCCGGCGCCGGTCCGGATCATCCGTGGCAGGCACATGTGCCCGAGTCGCGTTATCTGAAGGCGGCGTTCTGCCGCGTGGAATAAACGAACATATCCGTGGCTCGCTTTTGCGTTAGTGTGTGCGCGTTTGCTATCGCCGTATCGAGCGCGATTGCGTCCGCTGCGGATGACGATGCGAGAGCCTGCCCCGGTGCGTTGGAGTTTGCGCGTAAGCAACATGATCTTGGCTTGCGACGTGACGCGGCAATGGGCGCTGTGGTATTGCCGAAGCTGCGGGCGCAGCTGTTGGAATGGATGAAGTCAGACCAGGATGTGCGTAAGGGCTTGACTGTCGCAACGATGGCCGATCCGGTCACAGCCAAGCGCATCATGCGGCGCATGCACGATGTCGATGAACTGAATTATCGACGCATAAAAAACGTGATCGACGAGTTCGGTTTCCCGACGCGCAAGATGGTGGGCGGCGACGGTTCCGGCGCGGCGTTCCTGTTCGTGCAGCACCAGACCTTCCAGCCGGAGTTCCAGCAATTCGTATTGGATATCATGGCGCCGCTTGCCAAACGCGGTGACGTCGACCAAGGGCAATATGCCTTGCTCCTAGACCGTGTGTTGATAGAAGACCAACACAAGCCGCAGCGCTATGGCACCCAGTTCAAGCTCACCGCAGAGGGGCGCTTGGAAATGGCGTCGGTGGAAGACATCGAGCATCTGGACGAACGCCGTGCTCAACTCGACCTGGGACCGATCGCCATGTACCGCTGCATGCTCGAACAGCACTATCAGGCTCCGGCGCGATAGCGGGTGGTGGCGCGCCACGCCGAGGCGATCGCGCTACACTGCACAACCGTTATTTTCATTATCCAGCGACATGACGAAGAAGAACGCCAAGTCCGCGGTGGTTACCCAGACCCAAGCCGAAGACGCCGTGCGCGTCCTGCTGCGCTGGGCCGGCGACGATCCGGCGCGTGAAGGTCTCATCGACACGCCCAAGCGCGTGGCGAATGCGTACAAGGACTGGTTTTCCGGTTATGCGGACAATCCGGCAGACGAGCTGCGCCGCACCTTCGAGGAAGTTGCCGGCTACGACGAGATGGTCGTGCTGCGCGATATCGAGTTTTCCTCGCACTGCGAGCATCACATGGCGCCGATCATCGGTCGCGCGCATGTCGGCTATTTGCCGACCAATCGCGTAGTCGGTATTTCCAAGCTCGCGCGCGTCGTGGAAATCTACGCGCGTCGCCTGCAGGTGCAGGAGAAGCTCACCTCGCAGATCGCGCACTGCATCAACGAGGTGCTCAAGCCGCGCGGCGTCGGCGTGGTGGTCGACGCCTCGCACGAGTGCATGACCACGCGCGGCGTGAACAAGACCGGTGTGTCGATGATTTCGAGCCAGATGCTTGGCACGTTCCGCACCGATGCACGTACACGCAGCGAGTTCCTGCGCTTCATCGATATCGACCCGGGGCGGCGCAAGTAACGCGTCTTTGTTTCACGCGCGTACTGTTGCATGTCCGTTTATGGCTCAGAGCGGGGTGTAAGAGTGGAGAACGTTGAATCGAAGGGGGCCGCACCGCCCGCACCGGCGCCAGTCCGTCGCGCCGCATTGGTCTTCATCTTCATCACCGTGCTGATCGACATCCTCTCTTTCGGCCTGATCATTCCGGTGCTGCCGCATCTGATCGAGAGTTTCCTCGGCGGCGACGTCTCGCGCGCTGCGATCTGGTACGGGTTTTTCTCGACCGCGTTCTTCGCGATGCAGTTCTTCTTCACCCCGGTGCAAGGCGCGCTGTCGGACTGGCTCGGCCGGCGACCGGTGATCCTGCTCTCGAATCTCGGTCTTGGCCTGGATTTCCTGTTGATGGCGCTGCTCAATACGCTGCCGCTGCTGTTTATCGGTCGCATCATTTCCGGGATTACCGCAGCGAGTTTCTCCACCGCGAATGCCTATCTCGCCGACGTGACGCCGCCGCAGAAGCGTGCGCAGGCATTCGGCATGCTTGGCATGGCATTCGGCATCGGCTTCGTCGTTGCGCCGGCGATCGGCGGGTTTCTCGGCGAGATCAACCTGCGCCTGCCGTTCTGGCTGGCGGTCGTGCTGTGCCTGGCGAATTTCACCTACGGGTTTTTCGTGCTGCCGGAATCGCTGCCGGTGGAGAAGCGCACGCCGCACTTCGACTGGTCGCATGCCAATCCGCTCGGCGCGCTGAAATTGCTGCAACGTTATCCGCAGGTGCTCGGCCTGGTCGGCGTGATGTTCCTGATGGCGCTCGCGCACATGGTCTATCCGACCACCTTCGTTCTATACGCCGACTACCGCTTCCATTGGGGACCGCAGATGGTCGGCTACACGCTGGCCCTGGTCGGTATCCTCGCCGCAGTCGTGCAGGGCGGCCTGATCAAGAAGATCGTCGGCTGGCTCGGTGAACGCGGCACGCTGATGTTCGGTCTCGGCTGCGGCACCGTCGGCTTCGCGCTGTACGGGCTCGCGCCGACCGGCTGGTGGTTCTGGGCGGCGATGCCGATCGCGGCGCTGTGGGGCGTCTCCAATCCGGCGGCGCAGGCGATCATGACCCATCAGGTCGATCCGCGCGAGCAGGGGCGTCTGCAGGGTGCGGTGGCGAGTCTGTCGAGCGTCGCCGGCATGATCGCGCCGACCATCTTCACTCGCGTCTTCGCCGCAGTGACGCAGGCGCAATGGCACGGCGTGGGAGTCGGCGCAACGTTCTTCCTCGCCGGTGCGCTGGTCGGTACGGCGTGGCTGCTTGCCTGGCGCGTGACCGCGCACCTGCCATCCATAACCACCTTGCCGGCGGGTGCGGCAGCGGTGGCCGAAATTGCGGATGTTGCCGCCAGCGCCGAGCTGCAAGCGCCCATCGCCTGAGTCGCGTGGCGCCCTGACTTCCAGCCCATGCCTGCGCAATCCGCCTACGATCAAAGGTTTGCCGCTGGACAAGACGCGATGACCACGACCCGCCGCGATCTGCTCAAAACCGGAGCCTTGGCCGCCACAGGCCTCGCCGTGCCGGCGCTGATCGCGCGCGCATTCGCAGCCGAGGCGCCGAAGGCGGCCAAGCCTTTGCGGATTCTGATACTCGGCGGTACCGGCTTTATCGGCCCGCATCAGGTGCGCTACGCGCTCGCGCGCGGGCACAAGCTGACCCTGTTCAATCGCGGTAAGAATCCGCAGGCGTGGCCGGGCGAAGTCGAGGAACTGCTCGGCGACCGCAATACCGGCGATCTGCAATCACTGGCCGGGCGCGACTGGGATGTGCATCGACAATCCGACCACGCTGTCGTTCTGGGTGCGCGATGCCGGCAAGGTTCTGACTGGAAAAGTAAAACAGTATATTTTTATCTCGACGGTGTCGGTGTACGCCGACGACAGCAAGCCCGGCCAGGACGAGGGCGCGGCGCTCGCGCCCCTATCGCGGCAAGAACGCGATGGCCGAAACACAGGCGTTGTTGAAGGCCGACATCGAGCATCTTTACGGTCCGCTGAAGGCTTTGTCGGAGCGCGAGGCCGCAAAACAATTTCCGGGTATCGCAACGATCATCCGGCCGGGCCTGATCGTCGGTCCGGGCGACGAGACCGATCGCTTCACCTATTGGCCGGTGCGCCTTGCGCGCGGTGGCGAGGTGCTGGCGCCGGGCGATGGCACCGACCCAGTGCGGTTCATCGATGCGCGCGATCTGGCCGAGTGGACGATACGCATGGCCGAGCAGCGCGCATTGGCCACGTACAACGCATTCGGTCCGGTGCGAGAGCTGAGCACGGCGGCGATGCTGACGGGGATCACCAACGCAATTCACGCCAAGGTCGAACCGGTGTGGGTTCCGGCGGATTTTCTCGCGCAGCAGAATGTCTTGCCGTGGAGCGATATGCCGGTCTGGGTGCCGGCGCAAGGCGACAGCGCCGGATTCGCGCGGCGCCTGAATCGCCGGGCACTCGCCGCCGGCCTGACACTCCGCCCGCTCGCGACGACCGCGAGCGATACCCTGGCCTGGTTCCGCGAACAAACGCCCGAGCGGCAGGCGAAACTGCGCGCGAGCCTGTCTGCCGAGCGCGAGAACGCCATGCTCGCCGCATGGAAGGCGCGCGCGAAATGACGGTCCGTCGTCTGATCAGCGATCTTGTAGTTCGCTGGATCGCCCATACTTCATTGGCGCCCGATCTTGTTCGGGCGTGATGTTCACCAGCCCTAAGCTCTGAGCGAGAACTGCGATGTTGACCTTTGTCCTCTGGCTGTTGCTGTTCATTTTCTGCTGGCCGCTGGCGCTGTTGGCCCTGCTGCTGTATCCGATCGTCTGGCTGTTGCTGCTGCCGTTCCGCCTGGTCGGCCTCGCGTTTGAAGGTGTGTTCGAATTTCTGCGCGCCCTGTTGTTTTTGCCGGCACGCGTACTCGGCGGCAAACCGGCGCGCTAAGCGTTGCGCCGGAGTCAACGCGTTGCTTCGTCCAGCGCGCGGCTGATATTCGCCAGCCCTTGCGTCAGCTCCGCTGTCGTCGGCCAGCCGAAGCCGATGCGCATCAGCGCGCGCTCCTGCTCGAACCAGTGGCCGGGTCCGACAAAGGTCGCGTATTTGTCGTTGAGCACACGGTAGAAGGTTTCGATATCGACCCGCGCATCGGCACGGATGCGCGGAAAGCACACCACGCCACCGGCGGGTTGCACCACCTGCAGGTGCTCTTCGCGCGCCAGCCAGTCGAGGGTGAGATCGCGATGGCGCACAATTGCCGCGCGGATTGCGGGCAGAAAATTTTCGCGCCGACGAAAATACTGCCAGGCCACCTCCTCGTCGAGCGCGGATCCGCAGATGAAAATCTGCTCCTTCGCCGCGAGCAGGGTATGCATGCGCTCGCTATCCCTGCAGACCAGCCAGCCCAGGCGCAGACCAGGCAGGCCATAGGTTTTTGAAAGGCTTGCCACGCTAATCACATTCGCTGCGATCGATGCCGCAAGCGGCGGCGGCGCCTGGTAGGCCATGTCGCGATAGGTTTCGTCGACCAGCAGAACGCATCCGTGGGCGCGTGTGATTTCGATCAATTGGCGCAGTTCGCTCTCGCCGAGCATCACGCCGGTCGGGTTGTGCGGCGTGGTGATGCTGACGAGTTTCGTATCCGGCCGGATCATCGCCGCGATGTGTTGCACATCGATGCGGAAGCCGTCGTCAAACTTGAGGTCGATGAAATCGATCTCCGCGCCGAGCGTTCGCGGCGTCTCGATGTTGGTCGCGTAGTTCGGCCTCAGCACCAGCATGCGCTCGCCGCGTTCGAGCAGGGATGTGGCGACGATGAACAGAGCCGACGCCGCACCGACCGTGAGCAGCACGTCGTCCGCTGCGACTGCATGGTCCGCGGCCAGCGCTGCGCGCAGAAGCGGGTGGCCGCGATGATCGCCATAGCTCAGGACAAGCTTGCGCAGATCGAGGTCCAGGTCGGCGAAACGCGCATCGCGGAAAGAGCTCTCGGTCAGATTGCATGCGATCTTCGCGTAACCGATCTGCTCGGGCGACTCGATTTCGATCGGCATGCGTTGGTAATCCATCGCGGCGCGCCTGACCTAGCCAAAAAACCAGTAGCAGAGCGCAATCGAGGTGACGATGCCGACGAGATCGGCAAGCAGGGCGCAGCCGATCGTGTGGCGCGCGCGCCGGATGCCGACCGCGCCGAAATACACGGCCAGCACATAGAACGTGGT
>JAYTQX010000433.1:0-1711 GCA_043746455.1 Pseudomonadota bacterium | reverse complement strand
GCTGATCCTAACCACCGCATCTATTCCCACAACACTTACGCGAAGCCATGACCATGACCTACACCGTCACCACGCTACAACCCCCCGGCTTGCAGCCCGACGAGACCGCCGTCACCCTCGACACCGGCGCCGTCGTGGCCGTCTGCGCGCAGGTGGATCGCAACCACGGCAACACGGTGGCCGTTACCGCGCACGCCCGTCAGATCGACGCCACGGGCGCCACAGTGGTCGACGCGAACGGGCACCCGATCCAGTCCGACGCCAGCCACCAGTTCCAACCCGAGATCGTCGCGGCCTACACGCTGCCGGTGCTGACAAAGGAAATGCTGCGCCTGGTGCTGGGCGAGCCGCCGACCCTGTTCGTCGAGCCGACCATGCTGCCGACGGCGACCAGCCCGCCAACGCTCACGCCGCTCGACCCCGGAGTGCTATCCGCTTGGTCGATCCGCAACGCTATCGCCAGCGCTGCACACGCCGGGCCGGTGACGGACGCAGGGGCGCTGCTGTAGGTCTGCGGCTACAATGGAGCATGCCGAAAGTCCCGCGATTGCCCCAGAAACCAGAAACCCCGCATGGTAGCGGGGTCTGTGGTGCCCGGGAGAGGACGCTCTGCCTGTTTTCGCTAGGCCATGATGCACCTCGTAAAATCGCGTAACCCCATGTGCCGCATGGGCTCGAAGCGATTGCCACGCCACGCAACCCCATGAAATAAAATGCTCGCCCTTGCTACCATTGGCCCAGAAATTGGCCCAGGATGCGCGGCATGGCGAACTACTCCAAGCGCGGCGACAAGTGGCGCGCACGCGTGTACCGGGACGGCAAGCGCGAGTCTGCCAGCTTCCTGACCAAAGCCGAAGCGGTCGCATGGGCCACGCAGCGCGAGGCGGAACTGGTCGGGGCGCAGCTGCCGGACAAGACGCTGCGCGATGCTCTGCTGCGCTACGGCCGTGAAGTCTGCCCGCTGCACAAGGGCGAACGGTGGGAGTTGCTGCGGCTAGGCGCCCTGGAACGCGACCCTATGGCCGCCACGCGCCTCGTGCGGCTCAAGCCGGCAGACATAGCGGCTTGGCGTGATCGGGGCTTGGAGCGCGTCTCTGGGGCTTCTGTGGCCCGCGAGATGAACTTGCTGAAGTCGGTGCTGGAACAGGCCCGCAAAGAGTGGGGATGGTTGCACGTCAACCCGATGACCGACGTCAAGCGGCCTCGATCACCGCCAAGCCGCAAGAGGCGCATCGCTGCCGATGAAATTGAGCGCCTGGTGCTGGCGTTCGGGCTGGGTGAGGGCGATGCGGCAGAGACAGCAACGCAGCGTACCGGGATGGCGTTCCTGTTCGCGCTGGAAACCGCGATGCGGTCGGGTGAAATCGTCGGCCTGCAATGGGCGGACGTGAGTGACAAGTCTGTGCGCCTGCCACGGACGAAAAACGGTGACGTGCGCCACGTCCCGCTATCCCTACGCGCCCGCCAAATTCTCGCCGCACTGCCTCGCGCCGATGGCCCAGTGTTCGGGCTATCCGACCAGATGCGCGATGCGCTTTTCCGCAAAGCACGCGATCGCTGCGAACTCCTCGACCTTCACTTTCACGATGCACGCGCAGAGGCCATCTGGCGCCTGTCGAAAAAGCTCGACGTGATGGAGCTGGCGCGCGTCATCGGGCACCGCGACTTGAAGAGTTTGCTGCTGTACTACCAGACTTCCGCCGACGAGCTT
>JAYTQX010000432.1:0-1699 GCA_043746455.1 Pseudomonadota bacterium | reverse complement strand
TCCGCAAGGGCGAGCTGATCCTGGTCGAGGAAAAAGCGGTGCTGATGCGCAAGCTCGGCAAGAAGCAGTTGACCCTGCAGTTGCAGAGTCCGCTGCAACAAATCCCGGCCGAGCTCGCCGGCCTGCCGCTCGAACTTTCCGCGGAAGGCCACGCCTTGACCTATACCTTCGACGCACAGGGCGACGAAACTGGCATCGCACTGCTGCTGCGGCGGCTGAGCGAACACGGCATCGACTTCAAGGATCTGCATTCGAGCGAAAGCTCGCTGGAAGATATTTTCGTCAGCCTGGTGAGGGCGCAACCATGAACCTGCCGGCGATCCGCGCGATCTACCGCTTCGAAATGGCGCGCACGTTCCGCACCCTGACCCAGAGCATCGCTTCGCCGGTGCTGTCCACTTCGCTGTACTTCGTCGTGTTCGGCGCGGCGATCGGCTCGCGCATGGGCGAAATCGACGGTGTCAGCTACGGCGCGTTCATCATTCCCGGCCTGATCATGCTCTCGCTGCTCAACGAGAGCATCTCCAATGCCTCGTTCGGCATCTATTTGCCGAAATGGTCGGGCACGATCTACGAACTGCTCTCGGCGCCGGTGTCCTTCGTCGAGGTTCTGGTCGGCTATGTCGGTGCGGCGACGACGAAATCAGTGATGCTCGGTCTGCTGATCCTCGTCACCGCGCGGGTTTTCGTCGCCTACGAGATCGCGCATCCGCTCTGGATGGTCGGCTTTCTCGTGCTGACCTCGGCGACGTTCAGCCTGTTCGGTTTCATCATCGGCCTGTGGGCGGACGACTTCCAGAAACTGCAGGTCGTGCCTCTGATGGTCGTCACGCCGCTGACCTTTCTCGGCGGCGCGTTCTACTCGATCAGCATGCTGCCGCCGATCTGGCAGAAGATCACGCTGTTCAACCCGGTGGTGTACCTGATCAGCGGTTTTCGCTGGAGCTTCTATGGCGTGGCCGACGTCAATGTTGCTGTCAGCCTCGGCATGACCCTGGTTTTTCTCGCGCTTTGCCTCGCCGCTGTATGGTGGATATTCAAGACCGGATACAAACTCAAGCCCTGATGTCGGCGCGATGAGTCACGTCTTCGCCACGCTCGTTGCGCGCTGCGCTATTTCGCGCAACTGGTCGACGCGTTCGCTGCCGAGGTGCGCGGCGACATCGCGCTGTGCTTGCCGCCACAGCGGCAACGCGCGCTCGATCGCGGCACGTCCGGCCGCGGTGAAACGCACTTCCACAACGCGCTTGTCGCTGCCCGCCGCAAGCGCAATCAGACCATCGCGTTCGAGCGGCTGCAGATTGCGTCCGAGCGTGGTGCGATCGAGCTCCAATTCCTCGGCCAGCACATTGATCGGCGCCGGTTGGTTTCGGCCGATTGCACGCAGCAGCGAAAACTGGGTGATCGTCACACCTGACGCGGCAAGCGCATCGTCGTAAAGCTGGCTCATCGCACGCGCGGCACGGCGCAGATTCACGCAAACACATTCGGGCTGATACTTTCCCGGCTCTTGAGCCGCAGATCGCGGCGCGCGTTTCGATGGTTTTTTCCGTGCCATGCGGGCTTGCCTGGTCAAAAATAGGTGTATATACTTTTATTGTACACAAATACGCCGAGCTCGTCATTCCCGCTTTCGCCGGAATGACGGCTATTAAAGGATCCAGGCATGCTGCTCCAGCCCCTCGCCGCACGCCTGCGC
>JAYTQX010000431.1:0-1504 GCA_043746455.1 Pseudomonadota bacterium | reverse complement strand
GGAATGGATCGTGTCCATAGTGCATGCCTCCTCAAGCCTCTCCATAGCTGCCGGTCGCCTATGACCGCTTGGGGTCGACAGCGACATTCGTTGACAGGTACTGCGCCGCACCCGAACATCCGGAGCATCTTCCCAATCCCCGGGATCTGCTTAGCTTTAGGGCGCAGCCATGTTGATGTTTCTGCTAGTCACTGCGTGACCCGTAATCAGGCAATGGCGCGCAAGTTGGCGTGTTTGAAACACCTTGGTTGGTCATATCTCCACTTTCGTTCCTAGGGAAACTCTGAACAACTCCGTCGATGTCGGCGACAATAGCGCAAGGCGATTGGGATGACGATCGATGCAACTGACATTCGGTGATGCTGAGGGTTTGAGCAAGCGCAAGCGCACGCGGCGGGAGGTCTTCCTGGCCGAGATGGAGCAGGTGGTGCCGTGGAAGGTGCTGCTGGTTCTGGTTGAGCCGCACTATCCAACGATGGGCCGTCCGGGCCGCCAGCCGTATGCGCTGGCGACGATGTTGCGCATCCACTTCTTGCAGCAGTGGTACGCGCTCAGTGATCCGGCGATGGAAGAAGCGCTGCTCGACACGCCGGTGATGCGCCGGTTCGCGCGCCTGAACGGGCTCGAGAACATTCCCGACGAGACGACGATCCTCAACTTCCGTCGCCTGCTCGAAGAGCATGGCTTGGCCGAGCGCATCTTCGAACGCGTGAACACGCATCTTGCACGCAAGGGCCAGAGCCTGCGCGCGGGCACGATCGTCGATGCCACGATTATCGCCGCACCGAGTTCGACCAAGAACCAGGAAGGCGAGCGCGATCCAGACATGCACCAGACGAAGAAGGGCAACCAGTGGTACTTCGGGATGAAGGCGCACATCGGCGTGGATGACGCATCCGGTCTGGTGCACCATGTGGAATGCACGGCGGCGAACGTGGCCGACGTGACGCAGGTGCACAAGCTGCTGCACGGCAAGGAAGAGGCGGTGTACGGCGACAGCGGCTACACCGGCGCGGACAAGCGCGAGGAGCTGCAGAATGTGGAGGCCGGCTTCCTGATCGCGGAGAAGCCCTCGAAGTTGCGCGCGATGAAGAACAAGCGCGACCGCCGCTACGCGGAACGCTGGGAGCATTACAAGGCGAGTGTGCGCGCGAAGGTCGAGCACCCCTTCCGGGTGATCAAGCGCCAGTTCGGATACATCAAGGTGCGCTATCGCGGATTGGCGAAGAACTCGGCGCAGGTGCTGACACTGTTCGCGTTGTCGAATCTGTGGATGTCGCGTCGGCGATTGTTGCCTGCGGCAGGGTAACTGCGTCCGAAAGACAGGAATGCCTGCCGAATCGCGCCGCAAAAGGCAAAAAAGAAGCGCGATCGCACGTGATTCGACGCCTCAACGCCGGAATTGCAGCATCAGAGCGTGTTGTTCAGACCATCCCTAGAGGGACAAATCGGGGACAGCAACAGCGACACACCCTGATAACGACTAGAAACATGGGGACAAAAC
>JAYTQX010000430.1:0-11253 GCA_043746455.1 Pseudomonadota bacterium | reverse complement strand
CGTCGGCGGTGTGTGCTCCTGGGATGTCGAAACGCGCAAGCTAAATACGATCTGGAGCGGGACCGATTCGGCGTATGAAAAATTGTTGACGACGTTTGATAGGCGCGACGTGTTCGGGATCAGGTCGATCCCCGGCCGGCCAGCATTGACCTTGCTCGACAAGAACGCCAACGAAGCCAAGCTTCTCGCTGCGATGATGGGGCAATTCCCAGGACAAGATGTGGAACTTGGTGAGCACTCCGCCGATGGCAGGAAGGTCATATTCCGCGTACACAGCGACACCAACCCTGGAGAATTTTATCTGTACGACTCCGACACGCGTAAAGCGAGTTTCCTGCTTTCGAGTAGACCTTGGATCAAACCTGAACTAATGGCCACCGAGGAGCCTATAGCATTGAAGGCTCGCGACGGAACGGCGTTGCATGGATATTTGACTAGACCAGCTGCTCGCGAAAATGAAAAACGCTCCGCGCTTGTCGTCTTCGTACATGGCGGCCCATATGGAATCAGGGATCGTTGGGAATTTGATCCCTACGTACAGGCGTTGGCCACGCATGGCTTCGCCGTTTTGCAAGTAAACTTTCGCGGATCTGGCGGTTACGGCGACGGTTTTCTCAAAGCAGGCCTGCGTGAGTGGGGTAAAAAAATGCAGGACGACGTCACCGATGCCACGCGTTGGGCGATCGACCAGGGCATAGCGGACCCGCAGCGCATTTGCATCTTTGGTGGCAGCTATGGCGGTTACGCGGCCTTGGAAGGCGCGGTGAGGGAGCCAGACTTGTACAAGTGCGCGATCGGTTACGCGGGCGTTTACGACTTGCCCATGATGTTCAAGCTTGGAGACATTCCAACGAGAGTGTTCGGCAAGAACTATTTGAACCTGGCTTTGGGGGAAGATCAGAAAGAAAATTTGGACCGTTCGCCGGTTGCTCACACCGATAAGATCAAGGCCAAGGTTATGTTGATAGTCGGTGGCAACGACGAACGTGTCCCGGAAGAGCACGCCAAACACCTGCGTGCGGAGATGCGTGATCACGGCGTGGACCCTGAGTGGCTTTCTGATCCCAACGAAGGGCATGGGTTCTATCGAGAGGATCACGTCGCCGACCTATTCGAAAAACTGGTTGCCTTTCTCGACAAACACATCGGTGCCACACCGATGCAGACGTCGGCGAAATGAAAATCCTGCTGCTCGGCACGAACGGTCAGATCGGTTTCGAGTTGCAGCGCGCGCTGGCGCCGCTCGGCGAGCTCATCGTTGCGACGCGGAGCGGCAAATTGCCGGGTGGTATCGACTGTCTGCGAACTGATCTCGCCGATACGGACTCGCTGGAGCATGCGCTCGATTCCGCACAATGCGACATTGTGGTAAATGCAGCAGCGTATACCACCGTTGATCGGGCCGAAGACGAGTCTGAATTGGCCGGGCGCGTCAATGGGCTTGCGCTTGCGCAAATTGGTGCATGGGCGGCGCGGCAGCAAGCGCTCGCCGTGCACTATTCCACGGACTATGTGTTCGATGGGCATAGTCGGCGTCCTTATCGCGAAGACGACGCGACCGCGCCGCTCGGCGTGTACGGCCGCAGCAAGCTGGACGGCGAAAATGCGTTGCGCGCATCCGGCTGCGATCATCTGATCCTGCGCACGGCCTGGGTTTACGGTGCGCGTGGCGGCAATTTCCTGCGCACGATGCTGCGTATCGCGCGGGAGCGCGAGACGCTGACCGTGGTCGACGACCAGCACGGCGCGCCGACCTCAAGCAGGCTGATCGCGGCGGCAACCAGCTTCGTCTTGATCCACTGGATGGTCGGAGATACGGCGCAGCGCGCAGCGTACAATGGCACCTATCACCTCGCCGCCGCGGGTGAAACGACATGGTGCGGTTTCGCGCGCGCGATCGTCGAGCGCGCCGCGCGAGCGGGCATTCTTGAGCGTGTGGCCGAGGTCGCGGCGATACGCTCCGCGGACTTTCCGACCAAGGCGCAGCGGCCCGCTTATTCAGTGCTCGACACGACCAAGCTGCGCGAACGTTTCGGCTTGACACTGCCGAGTTGGCAGGAAGGGTTGGACGCCACGATCGGCGAACTGGCCGACAAATAGGAAATGAGGGTGTACAAGACGCCATGTTGATCCCCGTGATCCTTTCCGGCGGCGCCGGCACCCGCTTGTGGCCCGTTTCGCGCAGCGCTTATCCCAAGCCTTTCATGCGCATGCACGACGGTGAATCGTTGCTGTACAAGACCCTGACGCGGGCGTTGCGTGTCGCCAGCGACGGCAACGTGCTCACGGTCACCGGGCGCGATCACTATTTCCTCAATCGCGACGAATATGCGCGCCATCCGGGCGCCGATCTGGACAAGCTGCATTTCCTGCTCGAACCAGCCGGCCACAATACCGCACCGGCGATCGTGCTCGCCGCGCTGCATGTGCGAGAACATTTCGGTGCGGATGCGACCTTGCTGGTCCTCGCCGCCGATCACCTGATCCAGAACATCGATGCGTTCGCCGCCGACGTCGGCAGGGCCGAAGCGCTGGCGCAGGATGGCTGGCTGGTCACCTTCGGCATTGCGCCGATGCAACCGGATACCGGCTTCGGCTACATTCGCTGTGGCAATGCGATCCCCGGCCCCCAACCCATCCTTCCCCCGCAAGCAGGGGAAGGGGAGTCGGTCCGGCCTGCGGCCGAGGTTCATTCGATAGGAGCCGAAATTGCCGCATTCGTGGAGAAACCCGATCTCGAAACGGCGCGCGCATATCTCGCCAGCGGCGATTATGTGTGGAATTCCGGCATGTTCTGTTTCCGCGCGGACGCGTTGCTTGCCGCGGCGCAGGAGGCCTGCCCGGATGTGCTCGCCGCGGCGCAGACCTGCCATGCGAGTGCGATCGGACACGAAAACCCGGTCGAGTTCGCCAAAGATGCGTTCCTGGCGATGCCCGATATTTCGATCGACTACGCGATCATGGAACGCGTGCATCGGCGCGCGGTGATTGCGGCCGGTTTCGACTGGAGCGACATCGGTTCGTGGAAGGCGGTCAGCGAGATCCAATCCGGCTCCCAGCCCGATGCGGCCGGCAACCGCGTGCACGGCAGGGCGGTTGTCGTCGACAGCGAGAACTGCTACATCCAGAGCGACAAGCGTGTGGTCGCAGCGGTCGGGGTCAAGAATCTGGTCATCGTCGATACCGGCGACGCAGTGCTGGTGTCCGATCGCGATCACACCCAGCAGGTCAAGCAGGTAGTCGAGCGTTTGCGCGCAGACAATGACGACAGCGTGCGCTTCCACCAGACCGTGCATCGCCCTTGGGGCAGCTACACCGTGCTCGAGGATGCGGCGGACTGCAAGGTCAAGCGCCTCACAGTGAAGCCCGGCCAGGTCTTGAGCCTGCAAATGCACCACCGCCGCAGCGAGCACTGGACGGTCGTTCAGGGCACCGCCAAGGTCAGGGTCGGCAATCGCGAGTTCCTGCTTCAGCGCAACGAAGCGACCTACATTCCGATGGAGACCCTGCATCGGCTGGAAAATCCCACTACGACGGATATTCACCTGATCGAAGTGCAGTGCGGCGATTATTTCGGCGAGGACGACATCGTGCGTCTGGAAGACCGTTACGGCCGGGTGCCTGCCAAAACCCCTTGAACGGCACGGTCAATCGGCTCGCTGATTTCGCGAGAAATCTGGTCCTCGGCCCACGGCGATATGTGACCTGCTTCCGCAGCGATCCCGCTGCGCGTAACATTGCCGCTTTCGTGTCCGAGGGAAAGCCCATGAAGATGTTTCTTGCCGCGAGTGCAGTGTTTTGCTGCGCCAGTGCCGCGGCCGCGCCGCATGCGTTCGATGCGCACGATCTGGTCATGTTCGATCGCGTCAGCGACCCGCAGATTTCTACGGACGCAACGCGTGTCGCCTACCAGTTGCGCGAGACGGACTACGCGGCGAACAAGGGCAAAAACAGTATCTGGGTGCTCGATCTGAAGGAGCGCAACTCCAAGCCGCTGCGGCTCACGGACAATGGCGTGGGTGCGACGAGTCCACGCTGGTCGCCGGACGGCACCACGGTCTATTTCCAGGCCAAGGGCGGCGACGCGATGCAGGTCTGGAGCCGCAAGGCCGACGGCAAGAGCGCGGCCGTGCAGGTAACCGGGCTTTCGCTTGACGTCAACAACTACAAACTGTCGCCGGACGGCAAGCAGGTTCTGCTGTCGATCGACACTTTTGCGGACTGCGCGAAAGAAGCGGACGCATTCGCCTGCACGAAGAAACGTCTCGACGACACGGCGGCGAACAAGGCCAGCGGCAAGCTGTTCGACCAGCTGTTCATCCGTCACTGGGATACCTGGGCGGACGGGCGCCGTTCACAATTATACATTGCGGCAATCGGCGCAGACGGGAAAATCGCCGGTGTGCCAAAACTGTTGTCGCAGGGCATCGACGGCGATGTACCGTCCAAGCCGTTCGGCGACGATAGCGAGTTTGCGTTTTCGCCGGACGGTCGCAGCGTTTATTTTGACGTGCGTATCGCCGGCCGCAGCGAACCGTGGTCGACCAACTTCGATATTTATTCCGTGGCGGCTGATGGTTCGTCGGCACCGAAGAATCTGACCGCGGCGAATGCGGCCTGGGATGCATATCCGTTGCCTGCCGCCGACGGCAAGACCCTGTATTACCTGGCGATGAAGCGCCCGACCTTCGAGGCCGACCGCTTCGGCATCATGGCGCTCGACCTTGCCTCGGGGCAGACACGCGAAATCGATCCGCAATGGGATCGCTCGCCCGGTGGCCTGCAGTTGTCGCAGGACGGCAGGACCCTGTATGCGACGGCGGACGACAACGGCGATCACCCGCTGTTCGCGCTCGACATCAAGACCGGCAAGGCGACGAAATTGAGCGGCACAGGACAAGTCGAGGGTTTCAGCGTCGTCGGCAATTCCATTGTGATTGCGCGCAGTACGCTGAAGGCGCCGGCGGATCTGTTCCGCCTGAACGCGAAGGACGCGGCTCTGGCGCCCCTCACCCATCTCAACGCCGCGCGCCTTACCGACGTGGCGATGGGCGACTACGAGTTCTACACCTTCAAGGGAGCCGGAGACGAGACGGTGCAGGGTTACGTCGTCAAGCCGGCGAATTTCGAGAAGGGCAAGAAGTATCCGGTCGCCTTCATTATTCATGGCGGCCCGCAGGGTGCGATGACCAACGAATTCCATTACCGCTGGAATCCGCAGACCTATGCGGGTCAGGGCTTTGCCGTGGTGACCGTCAATTTCCACGGATCCACCGGCTATGGGCAAAAGTTCACCGATGCGATTTCGGGAGACTGGGGCGGCGCACCGCTCGATGATTTGCAGAAGGGCTGGGCCGCGGCATTGCAGAAATATGATTTTCTCGACGGCAACCGAGCCTGTGCGCTCGGCGCGAGCTATGGCGGCTACATGATTTACTGGATCGCCGGCAACTGGCCGCAGCCATGGAAATGTCTGGTCGATCACGACGGCGTGTTCGACGCGCGCATGATGGCCTACTCGACCGAAGAGCTGTGGTTCGACGAATGGGAGCATCACGGCACGCAGTGGGAAAAGCCCGATGCGTACGAAAAATTCAACCCGGTGAACTACGTCGCGAAATGGACCGTGCCGATGCTGGTCGTGCACAGCGAGAAGGATTTCCGCATTCCGGTCGAGCAGGGCATCGCCGCGTTCACCGCGCTGCAACGCCGTGGGATTCCGAGCGAGTTGCTGACCTTCCCCGATGAAAACCACTGGGTGCTCAAGCCGCAGAACAGCGTGTTGTGGCACGACACGGTCAATGCATGGTTGAAGAAATGGACGTCGCAGTGAGCGGATCCAGCCCACTGTCCCGGTTCCGTGACAGTCTGTGCGGAAAGCTTTCGGCGCGGAGAAAAGCGCTTTCGCGTAACGCCGGCTGACCTACAATCCGCGCAAGGAATCGTCGTGACGATGCGAGTCACGCGACGAGGTCTGTGCGGATTGCAGGGAGTAGGCAATGGCGACGATCGAGAAAATTTCCGAGCAGCGCAGTTTCGGCGGCGTGCAGGGTTTCTACCGGCACGCGTCGACGGCCTGCAATGGGCCGATGCGTTTTTCGGTTTATCAGCCACCACAGGCCAAGCTCGGCAAGGTGCCGGTCGTCTACTACCTGTCGGGCCTGACCTGCACCGAGGAAAATTTCACGATCAAGGGTGGCGCGCAGCGCATCGCGTCCGAACTTGGATTGATCGTGGTTGCGCCGGATACCAGCCCGCGCAACACCGGCATTCCGGGCGAGGCGGACGACTGGCAGTTCGGCGCCGGCGCCGGCTTCTATGTCGATGCCACCGAAGCGCCGTGGTCGAAATTCTTCAATATGTATACTTATTGCAGCGCCGAGTTGCCGACGCTGATCGCGGAGCATTTCCCCATTGATGGGCAACGGCAGAGCATTTTCGGCCACTCGATGGGCGGTCATGGTGCGTTGACGATCGCGCTCAAGCACACCGACCGCTACCGCTCGGTATCGGCTTTCGCGCCGATCGTCGCACCGATGCACGTGCGCTGGGGCGAGACGGCGTTTCCGCGATTCCTGGGTAACAACCGCGAAACCTGGAAGCAGTACGACGCGACCGAGTTGGTCCAGCGCCAGCGTTTTCCGGGCACCATCCTGATCGACCAAGGCGATGCCGATCAGTTTCTCAACGACACTTTGCGTCCAGATATCTTCGCCGATGCCTGCAAGAAGGTCGGCCAGCCGCTGAGCCTGCGCCTGCAGCCCGGCTACGATCACAGTTACTACTTCATCAGCACGTTCATGGAAGATCATCTGCGCCACCACGCGGCGGCGTTGCGCACATGAGAACGCGCGCACGCCCTGCTTCGCTTTTGTCGCAGCAAGTGTTGCGGAACAGGCACAACGCTCCTGCGAGGCCTGGACGCGGCGGCGCCGTGAGCGCACAAGCCATTGATATTAAGGCATATAGATTGCGTCGCCAACACTGGCACGCATACTGCTTGCATGCGATGGGAACGGGCATGCGGCGCAACCATCAAGCCAACGTTGGATAGGAGTACGACGACTATGAAAACCAGAGCTGCAGTCGCCTGGGAAGCTGGTAAACCGTTGAGCATCGAGGAAGTCGACCTGGCCGGACCAAAGGCCGGCGAAGTGCTGGTGCGCATCGTCGCCACTGGCGTATGCCACACCGATGCGTTCACCCTGTCGGGCGCCGATCCGGAGGGACTCTTTCCGGTCATCCTCGGCCATGAAGGCGGCGGCCTCGTCGAGGAAATCGGTTCCGGCGTGACTTCGGTCAAGCCCGGCGATCATGTCATTCCGTTGTACACGCCCGAATGCGGCGAGTGCGAATACTGCAAATCCGGCCGCACCAACCTGTGCCAGAAAATCCGCATAACGCAGGGCAAGGGCCTGATGCCGGACGGCACTTCGCGTTTTTCGTTCAAGGGCAAGCCGGTGCTGCACTACATGGGCACCAGCACATTTTCCGAGCACACCGTGCTGCCGGAAATTTCGCTGGCAAAGATCAATCCGAAGGCACCGCTCGACAAGGTATGTCTGCTCGGTTGCGGCATCACCACGGGTATCGGCGCGGTGCTCAACACGGCGAAGGTCTGGCCAGGTGCGACCGTGGCGGTGTTCGGCCTCGGCGGCATCGGCCTTGCGGTGGTGCAGGGTGCGGTGATGGCGAAAGCTGCGCGCATCCTCGCGGTGGACTTGAATCCGTCGAAGTGGGAAATGGCCAAGTCGATGGGCGCGACCGATTTCGTCAATCCCAAGGATTACGACAAACCGATCCAGCAGGTGATCGTCGATCTGACCAACGGCGGCGTGGATTTTTCGTTCGAATGCATCGGCAATGTCAACGTGATGCGCTCGGCGCTCGAGTGTTGCCACAAGGGTTGGGGCGAGTCCGTCATCATCGGCGTCGCCGGTGCGGGCCAGGAGATTTCCACACGGCCATTCCAGTTGGTCACCGGACGCGTCTGGCGCGGCTCGGCGTTCGGCGGCGTCAAGGGCCGCTCGCAATTGCCGGGTTATGTCGATCGCTACCTCGCCGGCGAGTTGAAGGTCGACGAGTTCGTAACTGAAACCCTGCCGCTGGACCAGATCAACCATGCGTTCGATCTGATGCACGAGGGCAAGGTTGTTCGCTCGGTCATCAAGTACTGAGTGTAAGAGTCGAAGTGCGAGTCGGGCCGTATTGAACGGCGGTTAGAAAAATCATCGGGAGGAAAGTCATGACAGTAGCAATTCATCCGGCCGTCGATAACGGCATCAAACCGGCAGCAGCTGGTTTCGCGGGCGGTACCCTCGTTTGCCATTGCACGGACAAACCGGTCAAGGTCAAAGTCGATGCCCAGACCGCGCATAACCATGTCTGCGGCTGCACCCAGTGCTGGCGGCCCGAAGGAGTCCTGTTTTCGCAGATCGCGGTTGTGTCGAAGGACAAGGTAACCGTCATCGAAAACGGCGACAAGCTCGCGATAGTCGATCCGACCAAAACCCTACAGCGATATGCATGCAAGGGATGCGGTGTACACATGTATTGTCGTATAGAAAACACCAAGCACGCGTTCTACGGACTCGACTTCGTACACAGCGAGCTGTCGTCGCAGTCGGGCTGGGCCGCACCGGGCTTTGCCGCGTTCGTCTCCTCGATCATCGAGGCGGGCGCCGATCCGGCGAACATGGGCGCGGTGCGCGGCCGCCTCAAGGAAATCGGGCTCGAACCCTACGACTGCCTCAATCCGCCGCTGATGGATGCTCTGGCGACCCACGCCGCCAAACTTTCGGGCGTGCTGAAGTCCTGAGGCCGCACGATAGACCGAAAAAAATCCCGTAAGCCGACCCGATCTCCCCCAGGGTTGGCGACTTCACAAGGCCGGCCTTCTTTGCCGGCCTTTTTTTGTGCTCGCAAACCGATACCGCTACTTCAGGTCGATCTGTACACCGCTGAAAAGCGTGCGTTCCGGCGCCGGTTCGTAATAGCGGCCGTTGCTCTCGTTGACAATGACCGAGCCGATGTAGCTCTTGTCGAAGATATTGTTCAAACGCAAAAATGTGGAAATTGTCGCACCATGCAGTTTGAACGCGTAGCCGCTGCTTAGATTGATCACGCCGTAGCCGGGTGCGTATTGGGTATTGAGATCGTTGGTCGCCACGTTGCTCGCCGCAGTCGCTTCAAGCGCAGCGTTCCAGCCGAGTTTTTCGCCGTAGCGCAGCGCGGCGTAGAAATCCGAGCGCGGCACGCCCGGAATGCGCGCGCCAGCCGCGACCAGCGTATTCGGCGTCGTGCAGGTCGACGCGGCCGGGCAGGTGAGGAACGAGGAAAGAAATCTCGCGTCGAGAAGCGTATAGGCGAGCTGCGCGCGCCAATGCTGCGCGATCGGATAGTCGATTTTCATTTCGGCACCGCGCCGCCGCGCACGATCGACGTTCTGATACGTCGTGCGCCCGCCGGTCGAATTGTCGACGGCAAGTTCGTGACGCGTATCGGCCTGGAACAGGGCGACGTTGAATTCGCCGCCGTCGCCGATCAACAGTTTCGAACCGATCTCGCCGTTGCGGCTGCGCGCGGGCACCAGACCGAAATTGATGCCGGCACTGCCGTCGGGGCGGTAGCCGAGTTCGTTGAACGTCGGCGTCTCGAATCCGTTGCCGTAGGACGCGTACAAATGCCAGCGTTCGCTGGCGCGATACATGAGGCCGGCGACGGGCGTAGTTGCGGAGTAGTCGACCCGGCCGCTGTCGTCTGGATTGCCGGGCACGATGTAATGATCGTCTGCGGAGAACTTGACGTCGCTGTGGCGCGCGCCCGCGCTGAGCAGCCAGCGCTCGGCGAAGCTCCAGGTCGCCTGCACGTATTCGTCGAAATTGTACTCGTCGTCCTGCTCGTCGCGGCGCAGAGCGCCCTGCACGCCAAGTACGCTGCCGACGAAGTTGTTGTAGCCGAGCCGGTGCTGATCTTGGCGGTCGTAGCTGATGCCTGCCGCCAGATCGAAAGGCTTGTCGGCCAGCGCGCCGCGATAGGTCCAGCGCGTGTCGGTGCCGCCGTAGCTGCCGTCGAGATCGATCACGCCACCGGGGCTCGACGGTCTCGCTTGGGTAGCGACCGGAATCGACTGGAATTGCTGCACATCGCGCTGGCCGTAGTAGCCGAGGACGCGGATGCCCTGACTCTCGCTCAGGCTTTGCTCGTAGATGGCGCCGCCCTGTTCCTGATGCACGCTCTTGCGCGTATCGAACTGTACCGCGGCGGGTGTCGGCAGGCGCGGGTCGGTTTCGAATTGCGCACGCGTCAGGCCGAGCGGATCATCCGCATTCGGCAGAGCCACGGTATTCGCAATCAGGGTGAGCCTGCGTCCGTCGCCGAGATCGACGTTGAATTTGGCGTTGCCGTTTTCTCGCTCGGCGCGGCCGTGACCGCGGTAGCCGTCCGTATAGAATTGCGACAAATCCACATTGTAGCCGAGTATACCTGCACGTCCGCGCGCGTTCGCGTCGGTGCGGTAAGTGCCGTAGCTGCTGCCGTCGAGACCGAAACGCAGTTCGGAAGGGTCCTTGCCGTCGGCGGTGAATATCTGGATCACGCCGCCGGAGGAGTTGCCGTACAGCGCCGAGAACGGCCCGCGCAGCACCTCGATGCGATCGGCCGAGCCGAGGCCGAAGTTCGATACCTGACCCTGGCCGTCGGGCATCGTCGCCGGAATGCCGTCGGTATACAGACGCACGCCGCGCACGCCGAATGTGGAGCGCGCACCGAAGCCGCGAATCGAGATCTGTTCGTCCTGCGCGTAATTTTGGCGGTCGCGTGTGAGCAGACCAGGAACGCTCTGGAGATATTCTGAAGGGTTGATGCCGAGCGTATCGCTCGCGTCGACGCCGACCGCATCGATCGAGCCTGGCACGTCGAACGATGATTGCTCGCTGCGCGTCGCGGTGACGACGACCGGCGGCAAGGTCTGCTCGGCTGCCGGATCTGCCGCGCTGGCCCAGATGGGCAGCAGGAACGGCAAGCATGCAAGACAGTTTGGAAAACTTGTATTTTTACCCACCATTCCCCCGGTTGTGTTCGCTGCTGCCCGGCATCCGAGGATACCGGACCCAATGAAGCAGCCTTGCCTCATGCTAGCGATGGGCGCACGCATGCACCTCACGAAATTCATGAATTTCGCGCGGCGATTTGACGAGGCGGCAATACAGCGCACAACAAGGCGCGACGCACGACGTACGGCGCGACGCATCA
>JAYTQX010000429.1:0-2703 GCA_043746455.1 Pseudomonadota bacterium | reverse complement strand
TTGCCGGCGACGAGTGCGACGCTGGCCGCGTCGAACCCACACCAGTCCCAGTAGTCCGTCGGTGCGCGCTGCAACCACGCGCGCAGACCGGGCTTGAGGCCGAGTTTCTGCCACAGCGGCTTGCCGGAGTAGCCGGCGGTCGATGGCGCGGCTGCGGATTTTGCAATTGACATCTGTCACCCCGCATTCGTGAGCATTGGCCCTGTCACAGTCCCATTCGAGCAGGCAGTCTATGGCAAAATCCGCATCTCGTTTGCGGGTGGGGACCTGAGGGTTGTGAATAAATCCGATTTACTCAACGAACTGCGTATCGACCGCAGCGCGGCCGAGCCGCGTTCGCGCCGGCCGCTGTGGATCGGGCTCGGCCTGATCGTGTTGCTCGCGCTTGCCTTAGGCCTGTGGTTCGCGCTGTCGGGCAACGCGGCCGTGCCGGTTCGCACCGCGACGGCGCAGGCGATGACGGGCGCCGGTGTCAGCGCGTCGGTGCTCGATGCGACCGGCTATGTCACCGCGCGCCGCGCCGCGACCGTGTCGGCGCAGATCACCGGCACGCTGACCGAGGTGCTGATCGAGGAAGGCGATCACGTCAAGGACGGACAAGTCCTTGCCCGCCTCGACGATACCGCGCAGCGTGCGCAGCTGGCGCAGGCACAGGCGCAGCTGCATGCCGCGCAGGCGAACCTCGTGCAGTACCAGGCGCAGCTCTTACAGAACCGGCGCGACGCACAGCGCATGGACGACATGGTCGCGCGCAAACTGGTCTCGCAGCAGGCGATGGAACAGGCGCGCACCCTGGTCAATACCGAGACCGCTGTGGTCGAAGCGCAGAAAAAACAGATCGATCTTGCCGAAGCCAGCGTCGCGGCTGCCCAGGTGCAGCTCGACTACTGCACTGTGCACGCGCCGTTTACCGGCGTGGTGATCGCCAAGGCCGCCCAGGTCGGCGAAATCGTCTCGCCGTTTTCTGCCGGCGGCGGCTTCACCCGCACCGGCGTGGGCACGATCGTCGACATGGATTCGCTCGAAGTCGAGGTCGACGTCAACGAGGCCTACATCGGCCGCGTCGTCGCCGGCAATCCGGTCGAGTCGGTGCTCAATGCCTATCCGGAATGGAAGATTCCCTCGCACGTGATCGCGATCATTCCGACCGCGGACCGCTCCAAGGCGACGGTCAAGGTGCGCATCGGCCTGGACAAGAAGGATGACCGCATCGTGCCCGACATGGGCGTGCGCGTATCCTTCCTCGAGGAAAAAAAGCCGGAGGCGCAGACGGCGCAGCAGCAGGTGCGCGGTGCGCTGGTGCCGATCGCTGCCGTGCGCAAAGACGGCGACAAGGATGTGGTGTTCGTGGTCAAGGAGCAGAAGGCGCAACGCCGCGCGGTGTCGCTCGGCGGGACGGTCGGCGATTTGCGCCAGATTCTGGCGGGCGTCGCCGCGGGCGAGAGCGTAATCGTCGACGCACCGCCCGAACTGAACGACGGCGCGTCGGTGACGGTGGCCAAGCCTTAGCCGCGATTGCAGCTCCGCAACAACGATGCACTCGAATTTCCGATATCCGTTTCATTGCTTTAAGCCGAGGTACACATGTCCGAGTCCATGGTCCAGATCCGCAACGTCACCAAGGTTTATGAGCGCGGCAAACAGAAAGTCGAAGTGCTGCACGGGCTTACGCTGGACATTCCCAAGGGCGATTTCGTCGCGCTGATGGGACCGTCCGGTTCCGGCAAGACTACCTTGCTCAATCTGGTTGGTGGACTGGATCGGCCCAGTTCGGGCGAGATCAGCGTCGGCGGCAGCCGTATCGACCAACTGTCCAGCGGCCAGCTCGCCAAGTGGCGCGCGCACAATGTCGGCTTCGTGTTTCAGTTCTACAACCTGATGCCGGTATTGACGGCCGAGGGCAATGTCGAGCTGCCGCTGCTGCTGACCAAGCTTTCGTCCGCGCAGCGCAAGAAGAATGTCGCGGTCGCGCTCGAAGTGGTTGGTCTGTCCGATCGCGCTAAGCACAAGCCGAAGGAGTTGTCCGGCGGCCAGGAGCAACGCGTCGCCATCGCGCGCGCGCTGGTGTCCGATCCACAGCTGCTGGTGTGCGACGAGCCGACCGGCGACCTGGATCGCAAGACCGCGGACGAGATCCTCGGCCTGTTGCAGGTGCTCAACCGCGAACACGGCAAGACCATCGTCATGGTCACGCACGATCCGAAGGCCGCCGAATTCGCGCGCCGCATCCTGCATCTGGAGAAAGGAACCCTGGTCGAGCAGGCAGCGTGACGATTCGCGTGGAGAAAAGAACATGACCAAGACCGGTTTCGTAGTCGCGAACCTGTTTCGCAAGAAGACCCGCACGACGCTCACCCTGCTGTCGGTGATCATGGCGTTCCTGCTGTTCGGCCTGTTGCAGTCGGTGAATCACATTTTCAGCGCCGGGCCGAATTTTCTCGGCGCCGCGCGCCTGATGACACAGGCCCGCGTCTCGTTCACCCAGCCGCTGCCGATTTCGATGGTGCCCAAGCTCGAAGCGATTCCGGGCGTAACGCGCGTGGCCTACTCGCAATGGTTCGGCGGCATCTGGCAGGAGAACACGCCGTTGTTCGTGTTCGCCGTCGATCCGCAACGCCATCACGACGCCTACCCGGAATGGGTGATGCCGGAGGATCAGTGGACGGCATTCAAGACCACGCGCACGGGCATGGTCGCGGGCAA
>JAYTQX010000428.1:0-7326 GCA_043746455.1 Pseudomonadota bacterium | reverse complement strand
TCCACACCGTAAATTTCCACTTTCACGCCTACGGCGCGCAGCTCCGGCAGCGTGAAGCGCAGCTGCAGGATCACGGATCGCGGCAGCAGGATGCGGCCGAGCGGCGCCTTTTCGCAGCGAAGTTTGACCACGCCGCCCGTCAGCGCATCAATGCGTTCGATCACTGCGGCGGAGAGTGTTTTCTGCATCGCGGCAACGCCCTTGCTGGAGTGGCTTTCTAAGCTAGCAGTCTGGCCCAATAGGCCTACACCGTCAAGCGCAGGGTATTGACACTCGCGTGATGATCATCTACAATGCCCCTGTTGTTCCGACTCACGCAATGAGGATTCCGGTCATGAAATCAACCACCAAGACCTTCATCTAAAAGGGCATGCAGTGCGCGTGCCACGTTTATAAAAATGGCTACCGCGTCTACTTCATGATCGACATGACTCGCCCGCTGGAAGCTCATTGCGTGCCGGATGACTTGCGTGAAGAGGCGACCCGGCTACTGATGCTTGACGAGCCCGCTTGACATTGTGTAGATGACCATCTACGCTAGGCGCATTCACAGGAGAGGAAAAATGAAAATCTACACGCAGGAAGAGTTCGATGCGCTTCCCGTCGTCAACGGCCGGCGCGAGTGCCCAACGGGCGACTACAGCGCCATATACAGCTTTGGCGAGCGGTGCCGCTTTGGCGAGTGGTGCAGCTTTGGCGAGGAGTGCAGCTTTGGCAAGTGGTCCCGCTTTGGCGAGCGGTGCAGCTTTGGCGGGCGGTGCAGCTTTGGCGAGGAGTGCAGCTTTGGCGAGCGGCCCCGCTTTGGCGAGCGGTGCAGCTTTGGCGGGTGGTGCAGCTTTGGCGGGGAGTGCAGCTTTGGCCTCGGCGGCACGTTTGAGAATGGGCATAAGGCCGCGGCGGGCAATCCATACATTGCGTTCGATCGGTGCGGCAGCGAGATGCGCAAGACGTACTTCTGGCACTTCGAGGATGGTATCTACGTCCGTGCCGGCTGTTTCTTTGGCGCACTGGCGCAGTTCCGCGAAGCGGTAAAGGCCAGGCATGCGCAGACCGTAGCGGGGGAGACGTACCAGATGTTTGCCGACATCGCATGCAAGACGTTCGGGGAGAGTTTTCATAGTCGCTGATGCTCTGAGTGATGCGGCTTGGCGACAGGCCGCATTGCCCAGCACACCGCTGGACTTTACCAACCACGAGGAGAGTGTCATGGGTGACCGGGCAAACGTAGTGATTTCTTCCAAGCCGCTGCCGGCGGGCGCTTCACTGAAGCAGGCGCTGGATGGCAACATCGTGCTGTACACGCACTGGAAAGGCTACTGCCTCATGCAGGAAGTCAGAAACGCATTGGTGCATGCCGGCAATCGCATCGGGTTGGGTGACGAAGCGTACTCCACGCGCATCATCGTGTCGCAAATTGTGGGTGATCAGTGGAATGACGAAACGGGCTTCGGCCTGTCGGTCGGAAGCCTGTGCGACAACAGCTATCCGATCATCGTCATGGATCTTGTCAGCAAGTCTGTGCTGGTGTTCGACGAATCTTCAGGCAAGTTGCTGCGTGAATCGACGATCGCGAGCGTGATGAAGATGAGTAACCAGGAGTGCGACGAGCTGCACTGCGGTTGAGGGGGGTGTTGACATCGTGTAGATGATCCTCTACCATTCACTTGTCCGGTCATTCCGGCCGGACACCACTTGATGGGAGAACGACATGGGCTGGTCATTCAATAGCAGGCCGTGCAGCAAGAAAGACTACGTTGCTGAGCTGGTTCGGGATCAGCACCTGCACGGCGACAACGGAGTGGTGGGTAGCCAGGTCTGGATCGCCCACAGTGTTGTGGGCAACCACTTGTGGGGAGTGATCGAGAATCGCGACCTTGAGGGCAATGCGACGGGATCATTCATCGCACTGGATCTTCTGCAGCAGATGGACGGCTGCTGGGGAAACAAGTCGATGAGCGAAAGCATGGGTCCCAGCTACTACGACTGCCCGCTCAAGTATTTGAACATGGTGCCGCTGCCGCAGAACAGCCAGTACGCCGGATCTTGGCGTGAGCAGGTTCGCGAGTTCCATGCATTGAAGCAGCAACGTGTCAAATTGGCGCCAGGCCAGTTCTGGTCAATCAAAGGAACGCCAGCGGGCGACACGTGCACGATCGTCACGAAGTCGGCTCACGGATCGGCATGGATCATCGACATCAAGGGCGGCCATTATCGGGCAAGCTCCAAGCGGCTGAATGGAATGCTGGTCGAGATGCTGGCTGCCTCGTAAGCGCGACGTGAGTGAGTCAGGCTATGCCGGTCATCAAAGGCCGGCATAACCGGAACCACCAGATGGAGAACGTCATGGAACAGTGCATCAAAACCGACGCCTATGTCTACATCCCGTGCTACGGCGTGTTCGAGGCCGCCGACATTTTTGCAGTCGGCGACAAGCGCGTCATACAGCTGCATCCGAATTTCGGCGCGCGTTTCAATGGCAACGAGCTGCGCGACCCTACGCACACGCTGGACTTGAACAGTCGCAAGAATTACAACTATTGGAACAAGGAGCGCGGCATTGCCGTCGTGGAGTCGGAAGATCTTGTTCCCTTTCAGCGCAGCGATGTCGTCGAAACGCTTGACTTGTAGTAGGTGATCCTCTACTATGGCTTTGTTCCAGCCCGTTTCGCACTTTCCACACACCAAGGAGTAGATCATGGCTCACCTCATTGATATGACCACCGGCAATGCTGCTTGCGCGTTCGTCGGACCCACACCGTGGCATGGCTTGGGCGCCGACATGGGCACCAACAAGGACATGGGTGACTGGCGCAAGCGTGCCGGGCTGAACTGGGAAGCTGTTGCGGCGCCCGTCGAATACTTGGTGCCCGGCACCGGCCTGCTGTCTGTTCCTGATCGCAAGGTTCTGTACCGCTCCGACACCATGAACTCACTGGCCGTTGTCAGTGATCGCTACCAGGTGTTCCAACCTGCCGACGTGATGGACTTCTACAAGGACCTGTGCGAGAAGCACGACTTCACGATGGAAACGGCCGGTGCACTGAAGGATGGCCGGGTGATATGGGCGCTGGCCAAGACTGGCGAGACAGCGCGCATCAGTGGCACCGACGAGCTGAAGGGGTACGTGCTGCTGTCCACCAGCTTCGACGGCTCGATGGCAACCACTGTTCGTCATACCAGCGTGCGCGTGGTCTGCAACAACACCCTGCAGATGGCTGCCGGCGAAAAGGCGGCGGTGAGCGTTCGGCACAACACAGCGGTGGACGTGTCGCGCCTGAAGGACGCGCTGGGGCTTGGGCAAGGCTGGATTGATTTTACCAATGACTCCCAGAAGTTGGCCGAGACGCCGGTCAGCCAGGACCAGGCTGTCGAGTTCTTCATGCGCGTCTACCATGACATCGTGGTCGGCGAAAAGACCATGACGGTGCAGGAAGAAAAGTCCGTGAGCAAGACCGTGAAGCGGCTGGCAGAGCAGTACCTTTTTTCGCCCGGCGCGAACCTGAAGTCGAGCAAGAATACCGCGTGGGGCTTGGTGAATGCCGTTACGCACGATATCGACTTCAAGCGGCGTGCGCAGTCGCAGGATAAGCGGCTGGCCAGCGCATGGTACGGCGACGGCGCACTGATCAAGGGCAAGGCATGGGATGCGGCGCTGGCGCTGGCCGCTTAATCGAGTGGATCAAGTCGAGCCGGCGGCGCGGAGTCCGCCGGCTCCGCTGGAACCACCCAACCAGGAGAGTGTTATGCGCGCGATTCTCATTGATCCTGTTGCCAAAACCGTTACCGATACTCTTGTTGCCAGCAAGGTGCGCGACATTTATGCGTGCATCGGCAGCGAGGAGATGGACACGGTGCAGCTTCGTCGCCAGGAGCATCTTCATTTTGGCTACCCCTACGCTGAGGCTCCCGTGCCAGGCTTCATCATTTCCGGCCACTCGCATGTGATCCGCGGGAAAGCTGTTGTGCTTGGCGACGAGGGCGGCTCAGCATGCGACACCTTGCTGACGGCCGACTATCTGCGCCCGACCATCAGGTTCGTGTCGTGAGGCGGTGGCTGGATTTCGCTGCATGGATCTTCACTACGGCCGCCATCATCCTTGTACTCGCCGTTGACGCCTACATCCTTTTTCGCTGAGGCTTTTGCCATGAACAACACGCTGCATCCGCTTTTCCAGTTTCTGCTTGCGCCCTATGCGCCGCCGGCCGAAGCCGTTGAGCCCGCCGCAGATCCCGACAAGGAGAATCGCCTGCCGCCTTTGACGCCCGAGTGATGATGCTCTACCATGCACTACAAAGTCGCGCTCCACGTGAGCGCGCGGATTAAAACAAACACCAAAGGAGTATCACATGTCACGCAGAATCTGTGTCAACGGCGCGCAAGCCATGCTGCTTGCGAACGCGGCGAACCGCCAGCCGGAGGTGCTTGACGCGACGCGTTCAACGTGGCGTCCTGCCACATCCCTGCGTGAAGGCCGGAGCTACGCGGAGAACCTTCCGGACAGCGTGCGCTTTTCTGGCGATCTCCGAATCGTGCTGGAAGATGTGCTGAAAATGGCGATCCCGCCAGGCGCGGATCTGGTCGAGATCATGCGACAAGCAGCGGTCAATGGCGTCGCCGCCGAGGCCATTTCGTTACTCAGGAGAATCGCATGACCACTGACGACCGTCGCCGCACATGGGTTGAGCGCGCCAACTTGCGCGCCGAACGCATCATCAGCGCCGGTGGATGGCGCTTGCGGTTGCTTCTGGATCCAGAAGCCGCGGATGCACTGCGCCGCTTGACCAGCGACGGAACGCCGGCAGTCCAGGTCATTTCACGCCTTCTGCTGCGTGCCGACAAGGCTAAGCGGCCACTGAAAGTTTCCGACCGTTCCAGCTGACATCATGGGCATCGCCTGCGAACGCACGCACAATCCTGTTTGCCGTCGCGAAATCGCTGGCGGACACAGTGATATCTTCCGGGATCTGCTGCCCGGTTCTGTGCATGTGCATGGCCAAGGCATCGGCGCGCTGAAGGTTGCGGACGATGCGCTCGGGGAGTGGATAGTGTCGCAAGTTATGGTTCATGGCGCTTTCCTGCCTTACTTCTGTGCGCATAATCTGATGATTGTTGTCAGATTGTCAAGTCATCTACGTGAAAAGAGTTTTCACTCATGGCAATGAAACTCAGTGATCTGCTTGTGGCTAAAGTCGACATGCCGGCCACGGCAAGGGATGTGGAGGCGATCAATAGGCCGTTGCGGGCGCGGCTGATTGCGCAGGAGTTCGTGCGCAATGGCATGGACATTGCCGCGGCCTACAGCACCGTAACTGGCTACAAGAAAACAAAAAAGTCGACTACTCACAAGATGTTGCTTGGTCAGCTCGATGAATTTGTCAGTGAACTCAAAACTCTTTTGATCACGTCGCGCGTCGATCAGGAGCAGGCGCTTAATTTTTTGTGGTCTGTCCTGCAGACGTCTATCCTTGACTTTTTTCAAGATGATGGTCAGGTCATGTCGATGGTCGAATTGAAAAAGCTGCCTCGTATCCTGCAGAGAATGATCCATCAGATTGAAGTCAAATCCGCACAGGTTCCTGTGCTTGACGAGAATAAGCGGCCCATGCTGGACGACAACGGCAGCCCCTACCTGCGCGTCGAGTCCTATTGCAAGATCGAGATCCCAGCGAAACTTGAAGCGATTAAGCAGCTGGCTCAGATCATGCACTGGGTGGGTCCGCAGGTTGTCATCAATAACAACACAACGAACATCGCTGTTCTGATGTCGCAAGGCGACAATCGGCGCCGAAGGATGGAGAGAATCTATGAGCACTCAGCGACTCAGTCGGGAGTACGGGAGAGCGTTGGTGCTGGCGCTGCTGGAATCAATGAGCCCGATGGAGCTGGCTGATGACCTGGGCGTTACACGAAAGCTGATTTACCGCATACGAAATGGTTACGCGTTTCGCTGGAGCTTCCCGATGCAAAAGGCTCTTGAGCGTCGCGTCGATCCGAACACGTTAGACATGATTCAAAGGGTGAACTGGTCAACCCTTTCAAAGACCGGAACGGGCAGGAGTACACCATGAGCAAGGGCGTCAACAAGGTCATTTTACTGGGCCACCTGGGCAAAGATCCTGACAATCGCTATACCGGCAACGGCAATGCGGTGTGCAACTTCAGCATGGCCACCACCGAAAGCTGGAAAGACAAGCAGAGCGGCGAAAAGCAGGAGCGCACCGAGTGGCACAACTTGGTCGCTTTCGGCCGGCTTGGCGAAATCTGCGGCGAATACCTGAAGCGTGGATCGCAGGTTTATGTCGAAGGGAAGCTGACCACCGAAAAGTACACCGACAAGGCTGGCGTCGAGAAGTACAGCACCAAGATCATCATCAGTGAGATGCAGATGGTCGGCGGCCGGCCCGATGGCGATCGTGCGCAGGGCGAGCCGCAGGAGCGCGATACCGGGCACTCTAGCGATTCGGTGCAGGGATCGAGGGCGTCAGCACCGCCTGCTGCCGCGACGCCCTCTGGTGGCGGCGTCAGCCGGGAGGAGGCCATCCGCCGAGCCAAGGCTGCGCTGGCGGCGGCTGAGGCTGATAAATCCTTTGCCGATGATGAGATTCCGTTCTGATGGACACTCCCTACGACGTGAACCAGTCCGAATGCACGTTGCTTCAATACTCCCAGTTCATCGGACAGCGCACTGAGTTCACCCTGTGGCTGGGCAAGAATATGCCGATATGGCGTGAGTTCGTTGAGCTGACCAGGATGGTGCGCGAGCGCGGCCGAGAGCACTGGTCGGCCCGCGCGATCCTTCACGTGCTGCGCTGGAATCGCGTGGTGCGCGACGCTACCGACCTGACGTACAAGATCAACAACAACTGGTCGGCCGAGATGGCGCGGCTGTACAACCGCTACTACGGCATCGAGTTTTTCCGTGAGCGCGACCAGGCGGCTTGACGCCGATGCACGAGTAGGAGCACTGTAAAAGAACGAGCCCCGGCGAATGTTCAACCGGGGCTCGGGGATCACGCGGGCAACGCGATCGGTTTGGCCGGACGGGTAAGGACGGCCAACTGCAGAATACACAACATCTTGTGTATGTGCAAGACCTTCGACACAACCGCCCTCGTGATCCTCGCAACACCCGCGGATCTGGGCCATTGTGCGCGTCCATCTACCCACGACGAACCACGCAATCCAGAGCCGAGTCCTTCCACCGGGTTGACGGGTAACGTCGGGGCCTGCTGGTCGTATGCGATTCGATACCGGGAAGGTGCGGCTTAGAAATCGAGCGTCCGGGCCAGTGCTGTAGGGCGTGCCGCGATCAAATCAGCACCAGC